>CAYOVQ010000117.1:0-3853 GCA_964407485.1 uncultured Ruminococcus sp. | reverse complement strand
GGTATATTTAAAAACAATCTTTGCTGTGCAAGACCTGAAGCATACGAATTTATAAAAACCGTTATCGATGAGCTTTGCGAGATTTTCCCCGCCCCCTATTTCCACATAGGCGGCGACGAGGTTGAGTCAGAGCAGTGGGATAACTGCGAGGCTTGTCAGGAGCTTATGAAAAAAGAGGGTTTGCACGATCACGTAGAACTGCACGGATATTTTAACAATATTCTTGTTGCTCACCTTAAAGAAAAGGGCAAACAAACAATAGGCTGGAATGAAATTATCAGCGACAAGATGGACGAAACCGCTATTCCACAGGTTTGGACAACACGTGGTGCCGAAAAGGCAGTGGCATGGTCTGAAAATAAAGGTCCTGTTATTCTTACACAGTATAACTATATGTACTCCGATATGGCATTTTCGCTTATACCGCTTTCAAAAACCTATAACTACAGCCCAAATTTTGAAGGTTTTGAGGATGAGAACATTTTGGGTATTGAAATGCCACAATGGACCGAATATATACCAAATGATAAAAAATTTGATTTCCAGACCTTTGTGCGTTTGCTTGCTGTAAGTGAGGTTGGCTGGACCGATGTGAGAAACAAACACTATGAGGATTTTGAAACCCGTGTTGAAGCGATGCGTCCTTACTTTAAGAGCATTGGTATTAATCTTGCACCAAAACGTATTTATTGCGGCAACACCTTTATGGGCGCCGACAATATGAGTGAGGATGAACGCAAGGCAAAGGGTCGATTCCTCTGGTCAAGAAATCCGTATTACGAGCTTGAACTTTTAGATTATTGATTTTTAATATAAAAGAACAGATTGCCACTCATCAGTATCCCTCCGTCTTTTTGCTACGCAAAAATCCACCTCCCTTTAGGCAAGGGAGGCTTTAGCTCGCAATGACAAAAACCTATATAGATAATGCTTTATTTGTGTCATTGCGAGTGACGGTAGTCACGAAGCAATCCGTAACATTCACAAAACAACACGGTTACCGAGTTTTCGGTAACCGTGTTAATTTTATACCTTCAACATCTTTTGTATAGCCTTTGTTTTTACAAGCAATGTCGTGCCAACACAGGTAAGTATTATTTCGGGCAACATATATCCGCCGTTATAGCAAAGCGAATACAACCAAACGTTATTCCACTCTTCAGGCAGCCATATATCAAAGACGTAAACACCTGTAGTAAAGTGGCACAAAAACCTTAAAAATGTAGCAAATGCAACTCCTGCAACAATACCCCATGTTCCTTTTTTGCAAAGAATTCCGCTAAAGCCCAGTACCGTATATGCAACTATATAGTCAAGCAAAAAGGTTGCAACCACTGCGCCTGCGGTAAGACCCCAACTCATAACCTCGCCCATGCTTATTAAAAGTTGCATAAGTGAGTACACAAAAGCAGAAGCAAACCCCCATTTAAGACCTAACATACACGACAAAAATGCAACCGGCACCATTGACAGTATGGTTACACCGCCGCCAAGCGGTGGCTCATACGGTTTAATAAAACTAAGCACAGTACCAAGCGCAATCATTATGCCGCAAAGCGCAATTTTTTTGATGTTTTGTTTTGTTTTGTTTTTTTCCATTTTCTTTTCCTTTCCGTTTCTGACGAAAATAAAAAGCAAAAAACCGCATTACCTTGTGGCAATGCGGCATAGGTGTTTTTTATTCTCCTACGGCGGCATTATCCGCATCAGGTTATAGGTCGAGACCATAGCAGTTGCCCGCGGGTCCCCTCTCAGCCGAAGTTTCATTCAGCTCCCTTATTATGTAATTGTAACGTTACGTGTATTGTTATACACCAAAAATCTTATTTTGTCAAGTCCTTAAAAAGATTATATTCGTAATCAACGTCAGTATACCAATGCTCGTTGAAGCCCGTCATACGTCTGTCAAAGTACGTCTGATTCTCGGCACCGTCAAAGCTATACCCGTTATAAATCTTTCTCGGTGGTATAACCATACCGCAAGACTCAAAGTATGGGCGCATTTTTTCTACACGTTGCTCAAAGTTTTCATAATTTCTTATCTTTGGATTAGTCCAACAAAGTTCTGCCAAAGCCAAAAATCTTACATGGGTATGGAAACCGAATTTTAATTCATCCTCTATATACTCGGTCCAAAGAGGCATTTCATAGCCCAAAATACCCTCTTCGCGCTCGATGCCTAAAAATGTTGCGTTAAAGTTATAGGTTGCAGGAAGCGACAAACGTGAATACGGATAATCGGCATACAAATAAATTTGTGAGGAAATTATTACATCGCCACCCTGATGATTTACCCAATCAAGCGCTTCATTAAGTCCGCGCTCAAAAGTCCAGAACTGACCGATTGAGGTTTTATCAAGGTTGGGGTTAACCATATCATTCCAACCAATAACACGTTTTCCGCGTGTGCGCAAATGCTCGATAAGAATATTATTAAAATATCCGTGAAGTTCAACGTGATTTTTAAGTCCTTTTTCTTTCATAAGCGCCTGACAATCGGGGCATTTGTTCCACGCGTCAGGTATAACCTCGTCGCCGCCTATATGGAAATACGGCGCAGGAAAAATTTCGCAAAGTTCATCAAATATATCCTTTAAAATCTCATAAACACGGGGTTTTGCGCAACAAAGCACTCTATCTAATATTCCATATCGTGGGTCAACCTCTACCTGTTCGCCCGTACACGACATTTCGGGCAAGCAAGCAATAATTGCGGCGGCGTGACCCGGGACGTCAATTTCGGGTACTACCATGATGTTGCGCTCGGCGGCGTATGCCACTATTTCACGGGCATCGTCTTGGGTGTAGAAAAGCCCCTCGCCATAAACACCGTCGTCATATGGTTTTTCTTTATCAAGTGTCTGCTTTGGGCAACGAGAAGACCCCTTTCGAACTGTTCCTTTTTCGGTAAGAACAGGATATTTCTTTATCTCTATTCTCCAACCCTGGTCATCGCAAAGATGCCAGTGAAAAACATTAAGCTTAAGACTCGCTAATATATCTAGCGTCTTTTTGATATACTCAACCGACCAAAAGTGACGGCTGCAATCAAGCATAAAACTACGCCAACTGAATTGAGGCTTATCACAAACTTCAACCGCATCAAACTGTTCATTACCTGCGGCAAGTTGCACAAGCGTCATAAAACCATAAAGCGCGCCGCCTCTGTTTGAACAACGAATTTCGATATTTCCGTTCTTGTACGTAAGCCTATATCCATCAGCGGCGATTATATCGTCCTTAATAACCGTAAGGGTGTTAGATACTGCCGCATCAGCCTTTGGAATAAAGTGAGCGAACAAATTTATTGTTTCTAAAAACTCACCGCAAAGTGCGGTATTGGTCGAAAAGAAAACCTTTTCTTGCAGTTCAACCGCTTTTTGCGGCTTTGGAATTAGATTAATCATTTTATTTCTCCTCCCAAAAATTATAATGGTTATTACAGAAAGGTGTCCGATAGGGATAAATAAGTTTTAGCGGATAAATTTTCCATTTTTTCAGGTTATTTAGCCCTTTCACGTGCCATTCTAATTTTATAATAATGCATTTGTCTGCCGTTTGCAACACAAAATCAGTTTTATTAAATTTTTTCCTATAAAACACCAAAGGGGACTGTTTTTTTTACAGCCCCTTTCTGTTTTTTATTAATCCAAAAAGCCCTACTTTTGTAAAGGAGGGTAATCGTGAGGATTGTTTGTGATATCAAACAAAAAAGCAACCGCTTTCGCGATTGCTTACTAAAAGGCTAATTTGCTCGCACCCTAAAAACTGAACAAAGGAAGATGAAAGAGAGGATTGAAAAATAGGTCAAGCCCTCGGTCTATTAGTACAGCCTAGCACACGTATCGCTACG
>CAYOVQ010000116.1:0-3870 GCA_964407485.1 uncultured Ruminococcus sp. | reverse complement strand
CCCTCCCTCCGCAAAAGTGCAGGGGTATAAACTTACAAAAGCCATTATACTACAATTAGATAGGTAATGTCAAGAGTATATTTTTTTAATAATTATTAATTTTTTTAATAATTATTAAATTATCATTTCTTTAAATTCTTCTTCGCTAATAACCGCAACGCCCAGCGCATTTGCCTTGTCAAGTTTGCTACCTGCCTCTTCGCCTGCGAGGACATAGGTGGTCTTTTTAGACACCGAACTTGATACCTTGCCGCCAAACGACTCGATAATCTCTGCCGCCGCAGAGCGTGTATAGGTAGGTAACGTACCCGTAAGCACAAACGTCATACCGACAAAACGGTCACCTGCTACAGTTTTTGTAGATACGGTGTTTACACCTAATTCTTTAAGGTGGTTTATCATATTGCGGTTTTCTTCGACTGCAAAATATTCTGCCGCAGAGTTTGCAAGAATAGCGCCAAATCCCTCTATTGCTTCAAGTTCCTCACGGCTTGCCGCCATAATTGCATCAATATCTTGAAAACGGTCAGCAAGCAGTTTTGCCGCCTTTGCCCCAATATGTCTTATGCCTAAAGCGGTAATGAGTTTTGACAGGTCGTTTCCCTTTGATTTTTCAATCGCCGCAAACATATTCTGTGTGGATTTTTCACCTATGCGGTCAAGACTCATAACACTTTCAAAATCGAGAGTGTAAAGGTCTACTATATTATGCACAAGGTCGGCATCTACAAGTTGTTCGAGCACAGCAGGACCCAATCCCTCTATATCCATAGCGTCACGCGAGGTAAAGTGTATAAGATTGCGAAGCAGTTGCGCAGGACAATCGGAATTGGTACAACGTATTACCGCCTCGCCTTCGGCTCTGAATACGGGCGCATTACACGACGGGCAATGCGTAGGCATTTTAAATACAACCGAATTTTCACAATGGCGACTTACTGCCAAAACTTCGGGGATAATCTCCCCTGCTTTTCGTACCACAATGGTGTCGCCAATGCCAATTTGCTTTTCATTTATAAAATCTTCGTTATGAAGCACCGCACGGCTTACCGTAGTACCCGCAAGTTGAATGGGCTCAAACTCGGCAGTGGGTGTCAGCGCTCCCGTTCTGCCAACGTTAATTTCAATATTTTTAAGCACGGTTTCCTTTTCTTCGGGCGGATATTTAAATGCCACCGCCCAACGCGGATATTTAGCCGTACTGCCCAATTCTTCACGGTATGATAGATTATCCGCCTTTATAACCGCGCCGTCGATATCAAACTCAAAACTGCCGCGATTTTCACCAATGCGTTCTACCTCGACAATAGCCTCTTGGATGGTGTTACATCTGGTATAAAACGGCAAAACACTAAAACCTAAATCCTTTAAAAAATCAAGCGTATCAATGTGTGAGTTAAAATCTTTACCCTCAATGCTCTGAACGTTAAACACAAAAACATCAAGACCGCGACTGGCTGTAACGGCGCTGTTTTTTTGACGCAGTGAACCTGCCGCCGCATTACGCGGATTTTTAGCGGGCGCCTCGCCTAAAAGTTCTTGACGCTCTACAAGTTTTAAGAAAGATTTTTTAGGCATATAAACCTCGCCACGCACTTCAAGCGCGCCGTCGAAAGCAATGGTTTTAGGAATAGACACTATCTGCAAAAGGTTTGCTGTTACATCCTCACCCGTATTTCCGTCACCGCGGGTAGAGCCGCGCACAAACTTGCCGCCAACATATTCAAGCGAAACCGATAATCCGTCAATTTTAGGCTCAACCGAAAAAACGGTTCTTGCCGTATCAATCTTTTCACCAAACTCGCGCAGTTCTTCTACACTAAAAACATCCTGCAAACTTTCCATTTTAACAGCGTGTTGCACAGGCGAAAAAAGTTTTAACGCCGCGCCACCCACCTTTTGAGTGGGTGAATCAGGAGTTATAAGTTCAGGGTATTCTTTTTCTATCGCTTTAAGTTCGCGCGTAAGCGCGTCGTATTCAAAGTCAGAAATTTCGGGTGCGTCCTGATTATAATAAAGTTCATTATGATACCTTATCTGTTTTGCAAGTTGTGACGCTCTTTTTTTTGCCTCTTTAAAATCCATATTTTCCTCCTATTAACCCAAATCGCCAAAGTTAAAAACCTCATCGGCAAGGTCGTTGTTTGGATATTCTATAACATTTGTAAACGAGTCGGGTACTTCGCCCGCAATTACCGTCTGTGCCGCAAGTGCCGTGGTAGATACACTAAAGCCCTCGGTGCAGCCCATCATAAGCACATTCAGTCTAACATCTATCTTTATAATTATCTGATGCAGTACGTTGTTTATGCCCGCAGACAAAAACTTGCTTTCAAAATCAAGTATCGCCGTCTCGGTAAGTTGCATTTTAAATTTAATTTTAGGTCCGTAACCTGTGGTGTATTCATTACCAAATAACGTGCCTATCGGCACGTATAAATCATATTTATTATTAGCCGATACAATTTTTGACAGTTCGTTTGAAATCTGACTTTTTAAACGGTTTACCTTTTCTATATCAATTTCAATACCCGTAATTGTGCAATCTGCATCCCGTGAGACATTTGAAATATCGCTATAAGATATGTCGTTTTCATTAAGTATATTTAAAACTGCCTGATTTGCGGCATTTAAGATTATTGTTTCGGCTTCGCTTTTAGCGTATGTAAAAACAAACGGTTTAACGCTTATAAAGCAACACGCTAAAATCAAACTCAAACACAAAAGCACAATAAACCAGCGACGCGCTACCGAAAATCGCCGATTTTTTCTTGAAAACATCATTTTCACACCCCCACTTTATTTTACGCAAAGCGAGGGTTTTAGTGAAAATTAAACTACATAAAACAAAATACAGAAAAAGTGCATCACACTTGCAAGCACTACAAAGATATGAAATACCGAATGTATATATCGATGTTTAGCGCCAATACCAAAAAGCACTGCGCCTATGGTGTACATTATACCGCCGCCAAGCAACCACATAAAACCCCAGAAGGTAAGCGCCTTATAAACGGGCACTATGGTAAGTATAACACACCAACCCATACCTATATAACAAATCATTGAAAAAGTGCTGTATTTTTTAAGGTCAATAGCAGTAAGAGTAATAGCAAGCGCCGCAATACCCCATACAACACCAAACACCACCCATGCTATAACAGGCTCGGTTTTTCGCAAAAGCGATAACATTATAGGCGTATAGGTACCCGCTATCATAAAATAAATAGTGCAGTGGTCAAGTATTTGCAAAACTTTTTTTGCCATTCCGGGTTTTACGCCGTGATATACGCTTGACATTGTAAAAAGTGAAATCACCGACGCGCCGTATATTGCCGAAGATACCACACCCCACACATTGCGATGCAGCGCAGATACAATAACGCAAAGAACGAGATACACAACCCCCAATCCACCGCCTACAATGTGGGTTACCATATTAAAAATCTCCTCACCGTTTGTGTAATCGGGAAGCAAACGGTCAATTAGTTTTGTACGTTTCATAAAATAATTGCCTTTCAGAGTAATTGAGTAAATTATAGCATATTTCGTAAACTTTTTCAACCGAGAACAAGACAAAAAATAAAGACCCTGCCGCAAAGCAAGGTCTTTATAAAATTTAACTTAAATTACTTAAGTTCAACATCCCACTTGTTGATGTGCTGCATAATCAAAGCATAGTCACGGTTGTTAATCTTACCGTCAGCATTTACATCGGCTGCAGCCTCAACGATTTCAACATCCCACTTGTTGATGTGTTGCATAACTAAAGCATAGTCACGGTTGTTAACCTTACCGTCATTGTTTACGTCACCGGGGGTATGGCTCTTAACGGTTATAGTTGCATCAACTATTGCATATTTAACATTG
>CAYOVQ010000115.1:0-3877 GCA_964407485.1 uncultured Ruminococcus sp. | reverse complement strand
GTTTCGGTATGGAAGATAAATAATTATTACCGCAATTCCGCAATCGGCCTACGGGTGGTTGCGGTTTTTTGTTTTGAAAGGAAGTGAAAAGCGTGCAGGAATATATCACTATCGACGGTAGCAATACCGCAGAATACACCGAAAAACATTCCCGTTTTATAGCGGTTGCCTTTCACTGTGAAAGTGAGGCGCAGGCAGGCGAGATAATTGCCGCGCAAAAAAGCAAATACTGGGATGCGAGACATAATGTATATGCCTATATTTTGCAAGACGGCACTGCGCGTTTTTCGGATGACGGCGAGCCGCACGGTACTGCAGGTATGCCCGTTTTAGACGTTATAAAGGGTAGCGGAATAACCAACGTTTTGGTTGTGGTAACCCGTTATTTTGGCGGTATACTGTTAGGCACGGGCGGTCTTGTGCGGGCATATAGCACAAGCGCGCGTGATGCATTAAATTTGGCTCAAAAAGTTTTGATGTGCGCTTGTACAAAATTTAGCATAAATTGTGAGTATGCAAACTATGACCGTTTGACACGTTTGATAAGCGATTGCGGCGGTGATATACAGCAAACGCAGTTTTTGGATAGGGTCGAGGTTATTTTTATGTTTAAAGACTGCGACTGTGATGCCTTTTTAAACAAACTGCAAGAGATGTTTGCTTCAAAGATTGAGGCAAAAAAACTTGAAAATTTATTTTTTCCGTTTAAATTATAAAAAAATAGAGGAATTTTGAAGTTTTTTAGTAATATATAATATAGAGATATAAAAAGGGGGACAAGTTTACGGAAAATGTAAGGCTTATTACAGAAAAAATCGAAAAAGAAACGTTGTCGCCCTATGCTACTTTAAGTGTGAATTCGGCGGGGCGTGAAAGCGCTGAAAAAGAATGTGATTTGCGAACAGTCTTTCAACGTGATCGCGACCGTGTAATACACTGCAAGGCATTCAGACGCTTAAAACACAAAACGCAGGTTTTTTTGTCACCCGAGTCTGACCATTACCGTACACGTCTTACACATACACTTGAGGTATCTCAGATAGCGCGCACGATAGCGAGGGCTTTGCGATTTAACGAGGATTTAACCGAAGCCATAGCGTTGGCGCATGATTTGGGTCATACACCGTTTGGCCATGCAGGTGAGCGTGCGCTTAACACACTTTACAAAGATGGCTTCACCCATTTTGAACAGAGCGTAAGAGTTTGCCGTGTAATAGAGCGCGCAGGCAAAGGGCTTAATCTTACTGCCGAAGTGCTTAACGGTGTGCTTTGTCACACGCGCGGTGAATGGCCGAATACACCAGAGGGTAAGATAGTACGTTTTAGCGACCGAATCGCTTACATAAATCATGATATTGACGACGCGGTTGCCGCAGGAGTTATAATCGAAGACGACATACCCAAAGATATAAGAGAAATTTTGGGCGGTAGTAAAAGTAAACGTATAGATACACTGGTTAAATCTGTAGTTGCAAACACCGAAAAAGACGATGTAAAAATGGATTCAAACACGGCGCAAGCCTATGAAGCATTGCATAGTTTTTTATTTGATAGGGTATACCGCAATCCAATAGTCAAACATGAGGAAACCAAGGTTGACGGTATTGTAAGCGGCATATACGAATATCTTATCAAAAATCCCGATAAATTAGATAACGAGTACAGTATAATACGTGAGCGCGAGGGTATAGAACGCGCGGCGGCAGACTATATTGCAGGTATGACCGACCATTTTGCTGTAATGACATATTCAAATATTTATATTCCAAAAGAATGGAAAATTTAATGTACGGTATTTGGTACATAATATATTTATAAAATCAATTTGAAAGGAGAGTGCAGTTGTGGCAATACCAGAAGAGATTATTAATGAGATAAAGTATCGAAACGATATCGAAACGGTTATGGCGCCCTATATAAATCTTAAACGCAGGGGTAAAAATCTTGTTGGTCTTTGTCCGTTTCACAACGAAAAAACACCCTCCTTTACGGTTTACCCCGAAAATGGTTCGTTTTACTGTTTTGGTTGCGGTGTTGGCGGCGACGTGTTCAGTTTTATACGGCAAATAGAAAATCTTGATTATATCGAGGCTGTAAAACTGCTTGCCGAGCGTAGCGGTGTCACACTTCCGCAAGACGGATATGACGATTCAATGCAAAAAGTAAAAAATACTATTTTTGAAATCAACCGCGAAGCCGCAAGATTTTATCATTCGTATCTAATGTCGCCGCAGGGCAAATGGGCGCTTGATTATCTTTTGGGCAGAGGCTTGTCCATTGAAACAATAAAGCACTTTGGTCTCGGCGCCGCGCCTGACGGTTGGGATAGTCTTATTAATCATTTAAAGAGGATAGGCTACTCCATACCCGATATGGTGCAGGCGAATGTGGTAGGAAAAAGTCAACGCGGCAGTTATTACGACCGTTTCCGTAAACGAGTTATGTTTCCGATAATTAATATTCGCGGCAAGGTTATAGGTTTTAGCGGTCGCGCAATGCCGGGTGAAGATAAGGCAGGCGGCAAGTACGTTAACACGTCTGACACGCCTGTTTATAAAAAGAGCGAAAACCTTTTTGCTATGAATTTTGCAAAAAATCACTGTGATGAACGCGTAATTCTTGTTGAGGGCAATATGGATGTCATTTCGCTTCATCAGGCAGGTTTTGAAAATGCCGTTGCGGCGCTTGGCACTTCGTTTACAGCCGAACAGGCAAAACTGCTTTCAAGGTATACAAAAGAGATAATACTTATAATGGACTCTGATGCCGCAGGTCAAAAGGCTGTGCGGCGCGCAGGCGAAATACTTGAAAATACGGGTCTTCAGGTAAGGGTAGTGGTACTGCCCGACGGCAAAGACCCCGATGAGTACATAAAGAAAAACGGCGCGGCTCGTTTTAAAGCGGTGTTAGAGGGCGCAGTGAGCGATATTGAATACAAACTGCTCACAGCGGTAGGGGACATTGATGTAAGTCAGGATGACGGCAAACTAAAATATCTTGCAAAGGCTGCCGAAATTATTGCAGCCTCACCCGATGTTATGACGCGTGACCTCTATATAGGAAGACTTTCTGAAAAGTACGGTGTTTCGCGCGCGGCATTGCAAGACAAGGTTAACGGTATACGCAAGAATAATTTTAAACAACGTGAAAAACGCGAGTTTGAAGAGATTATCCGTCCTAAATTTGACAAAACAGACGTTAATCCCGAAAAGCGCAGTCATCCCGCAGCGGCTGTTGCTGAAGAGACGGTAATTTCTATACTTTTTCAACATCCCGATTTTTTAAATACCGCAATCGAGCGGTTAAAACCCGAAGATATGATAACGTCACTCAATCGCCGCATATACAAAGCAATTTGTGAGTGTATACAAAGCGGAAGAGGTCCCGATTTATCATATTTTGGTGAGATGCTATCGCCTGCCGAAATGGGTTATCTTGCCGCCTTATCAAATAGTGAAAAAGGCGACAAAAACGCCCTTATTGTATTAAAAGACAGCATAAAGGTAATATTAGATGAGGGAATACTCAAATCGCGTGGCGATGTAAAGAATATGTCAGTGGATGATTGGGCCGAGAGCCTTAAAAAAATAATAGAAACAAAACAAAAGGGGAACTAAATAAAATGGCAGATATTAAGAAAGAACAAAAAACCGCAGAAGAGCTTGAAAGACAGGCAGATGCGCTCTTGGAAGAGGAAGAAAAACGCGAATCGATAGACGATATTGAAAACGCGCCCGACGATATTGAGGGTCTGCTTTCCGACCCTGATGTTTTGGAACGTGATTTTGATGAGGAGCCTACCGAGGACGAGCTTAAGCTTGAAGAGGTTGACCTTGACAATCTTGAAGGCGATGTTGTAATCGAGAATATGTCGCTT
>CAYOVQ010000114.1:0-3931 GCA_964407485.1 uncultured Ruminococcus sp. | reverse complement strand
AGCTCAAGTGTAAAGCCTCCGTTTTCGTCAAGAGTCACAATTTCGGGTGTGCCGCTGTAATCCTCACCGCCGTAAACTGCCACAGCGCTGCAATCCTTGAAGGTTGCACTTACGATATTGTTACCGCTTTCAGCCCTTGCAAAATTTACAAACATATATGCTTCGCCATACTCTTCACTTGTAAAGCGACTTAACACTAAATCGTATGTACCACTTGCAGACACATAATGCTTGGTATCTTTTAAATCAATCGCGTCAAAGTTTTCGTCATATTCGATCGAGCACACACGGAAGGTTTGATCCTCTGTACCGCTAATACCTATTGCATCATCCCAATCATATGATAGTATCACGCTTGCAAGTCTTTGAATTTCTTCATTAACCGTCTTTACATCATAATACAATTGGTTGGGTGTTATGTTATCACGTTCGAGCATACAGTGATTGTACAAATAACTTTCTACCGTACCGTCAAGATTATATGTAGTTGGCACCGAGTAGCAGTAATACTGTATGCTGTCGGCACCAAACGCCAATGCAAGATATACCTGCTGACGCATATCGGCTTCGGTTAGGGTATCTAAAAATTCATTACCTGTACTTGATTGCAAAATCATTGAAGTTGTCGCGCCGTATTTTTTTGCGCAACGCGCTATTTGGATATAGTTATTAAGTATATTTTCTTCAACCGCCGTAGAATTAGAATATAAATAGCAATCGACCGAAATGTGAGGGTTTTCAAATTTGCTTAATATTCCTTCGCCAAAATGCTCAAGCATTTCGGCATAGGTTTCGTAATCACGGCTTTGAACTGCCGTTTCAGGAATAAGGTTCACAATATATTTTGTGTTGGGATAAACCTTTTTAAAGTCATTTATAAGAACATCGCCCGAAAGTTCTGTCATCTTTTCCTTGTTTGGTTCATCCTTGATATGTACGCCTTTTATTATATCTTTATAATCACCGTAAAAATCATAATTACTAAACGGTGTACCGTCAAAATACTCCTCGCCCTCGTTTGCGCGATTGAACCAACTGTCGCCATAGGCAATGTAAACATCCAAACCTACCTTTTTGCAAAGTTCGAGCGCTTCCATAGTGCGTTTAGAGCCAAGATAATATTGATTTTCACTGCTGCGCGGTTGTGCGTCATGGTTGGTAAAAGAAAACACATTAAACCCAGCATTTTTATATTGTAAAAACGCTTCCTCGGTCATTTGATACGGAGCCCAAAGACCCGCTATCTCAAATTCTTTTGCCGAATACTGTGGCAACTCATTACCCTTTCGAGTGGATTTCTCACAAGAACAAAACGTACATAAAACAAGGCACATCACCAAGAAAGTACTAAATATTCTTTTCACAATTATCAACATCCCCTTTAAATCGGTATTAATATATTAAAAGTTTAACATATTATAAGCATATAATCAAGCAAAAAAACAAGGACCTTTTCACATACAAAAGTCCTTGTTTCTCGTTATTTTACTATAGGTGTTATAAACACACCCTCACCATATTCAAGTTTCAATGTAATGTTTCCGTTTTTGTCAAGGGTCACAATTTTGGGTGTACCATCAAAGCCCTCGCCGCCATAGATTGCAACAGCGCCGCAATTTTTAAAGGTTGCATTTACTGTATTTGAAATACCGCGTTCTGCCCAGTTTAAGAACATATATGCTTCACCGTACTGTTCACTTGTAAAGCGACTTAAAATTAAGTCTTGTGTGCCCTCTGCCTTAACATAATTTTCTGTGTTTTTCAAATTAATAACATCAAAATTATCGTCAAACTCAATAGAGCATACGCGGAAAGTCTGATCTTCACTACCCGAAATACCGATTGTAGTATCCCAATCGTAAGAAAGTATCACGCTTGCAAAAGACTGTATTTCTTTATGCAACTTTTGCAAACTGTAGTAAACTTCACTTGGAGTGTCGTCGCGGTTTAATACACAGTTATCGTACATATATTCTGCGCTACCATCTTCGTTAAAGGATTTAGGAACAGAATAGCAATAATACTGTAACGTGTCTGCTCCAAATGCAAGCGCATTGTTTATCTCCCAACGGAGATCACTCTCGCTAAGTTGCATTTCAAACTCTTTTTTGCCCTCGTCGGCACCGCCAACACTTGACTGCAAAATAAATCCGGGTTTTATATTATATTTTTTTGCAGAATCGGCAATATATTTGTAATTTATAAGAAGAGATTCATCGTCGTTTGTAACATCTTGGTGAAAAGGATAAACATCTACTGATACAAAGGGATTTTCAAACGGTTCCATAAACGTTTTCTCATAAAGTTCCATCATCTGCTCATATGAGTCGAAGCCACGAGTTGACAATGCTGTTAAAGGTATGAGATTAACTATAAAATCAGCGTCTGGATACACCTTTTTAAAGTCTTCAATAAGAGTTTTGTTGCCGTATATTTCAAAATGATTACTGCCGTCTGAACGTTTTAGATAAGGCTCGTCACAGATATGTACGCCTGTAATTATATCCTTATAATCACTATATAGGTCATATGTGCTAAACGGGGTGTCGCCGTTATAACCCTCGCCCTCACATTGCTCGGCTTTCCAATCGTTATAGTTAAGTATTGCTTTAAGCCCTACTTTTTTGCATATTTCAAGTGCTTTCATAGTGCGTTCAGAGCCTAAATAAAACTGTTCTTCGCTTGTGTTGCCTAACGAATGGTTTATCATGGCAAGGGTATTAAATCCTGCGTCTTTATATTGTTTAAAACTTTCTTCGCTTATCTCGTAAGGTGCCCAGAAGCCTGAAATTTCAAACTGTTTTTCTGAATATTCAGGCAGTTTGTATTTTTTGCCGCACCCCACAAAAGAAAACGACAAAATCAACACTAAAACCATTGCCACTGCTTTTTTACACATAGTTATTACCCCTTAATCAAGGCTATACTTTTTCTCATACTCATTGTATTCTTCTACAAAGTTACCCACAGCGGCAGTTCTTACCTTTCTTAAATACTTATGCGTATCAAGTTTGGTTGAATTCTGCTGAATGGTATATACCGCAATGTTAGAACAGTGGTCGGATACGCGTTCCATATTTGTGAGCAGGTCAGAAAATACAAAGCCCATCTGTACGGTGCATTCGCCCTTTTGCAAGCGGTCAATATGACGAACTTTAAGTTCATCTTTAAGTTTATCGATTACCTGCTCAATAGGCTCTACGTGCGATGCCGCTTCAAAATCATCGTTCATAAATGAATCAACCGTAATATCCATTATTTCTTTTAAAGCGGAGGTCATAATCGACAGTTCGTGTTTTGCTTCGTCAGAGAAAATGATATTCTTTTCTTTAATTTCTAATGCAGTACCGCAGATGTTAAGAGCGTGGTCACTGATTCTCTCAAAGTCATTAAGCGAGTGCAACATACGTGATACTGCGTGCGAATCATCCTCTGAAAGATTATTACTGCTAAGTCGCACAAGATATGTACCTAACTTGTCCTCATATTTATCGGTAAGAGTTTCGGTATCTCGTACAAACTGTGCTTTTTGTTCATCGTAATTACCTACAAGTTCAAGCGCCGTCATAATGGCTGAACGGGTATACTCTGCCATTTCGTTTGCAATACGGCGGCATTCGCTAATAGCAAGAGGAGTGTTGTTGAATAGACGCTCGTCCAAAAATGCGGTATGCTTTTTCTCTTCGGTGTCGGGAACAATTTTTGTACAGAATTTTATAATGAGTTTCTTTATAGGGAATAAAATTACAGTTGTAATAAGATTAAACATTGTATGAACTATTGCAACGCCTACCATATCAATTTCGACATTAAGCAACGTAATTCCCAACGCTTTCATAATGTACATAACAACCATACAAAGCGCCGAACCAAACACATTTACAAAGAAATGCATTACAACTACACGTTTTGCGTTTTTGTTTGTACCAAC
>CAYOVQ010000113.1:0-3984 GCA_964407485.1 uncultured Ruminococcus sp. | reverse complement strand
TTCTCTTAAGAATTGTCGGGTCCTTATTATCTTGTCGTTGTTTAATTTTCAAGGTCCGTCCGTGCCCTTTTGGGCACTTCAAGCGCACCCTTTCTCAAAGGTGCCCGATTATATTACCACATCAAATGCGGTTTGTCAACACTTTTTTTTAAAATTTTTAAACTTTTTTTAAAGTTTTTTTGAAAGCAAATTTTGACACAATATGTTGGGGTTTATACGTAGCATATGACACAATTTTTACAGATAAAAAACGGACAAACTTCAAGTTAGTTTGTCCGTTTGGCAATTTATTTTGATAAGAAGTTAAACACGCCTATGGACTGTAACAAAAGCAAAAGCATAAGCACGGGCGCTATATATTTTATCATAACGATATAAAGTTTTTTGCGTTTAAATTTATCGCCGTTGCTTTCAACCTCATCTATAACCCACTGTGGCTTTACTACCCAACCGATAAGAATACAGGTAAGAAGTGATATCGTTGGCATAAGAAGGTTATTGCTTACATAGTCAAGAACATCGAGCAGGTTTTGACCTGTTGCACCTGTGGGTAATGTTATACCAAATTTTAACACGTTGTAACCCAAACACACAACAACCGCCGCCGCTGCCGCAACAACAGCAATAATAAGACTTATTTTTTTACGGCTGGTTTTAAAGGTTTCCATACCTGCGCCTACAATAGCTTCCATAATAGAAACGCTTGATGTAAGCGCTGCGAATGCAACCATTATAAAGAATACAGGTCCTATCACCCTGCCCGCAATGCCCATCTCGGCAAAAACCGTTGGCAAAGCCTTGAATATTACACCCGGTCCGGATTTAGCAATATCTCCAAGCGAAGAGAAAGTATACACCGCAGGAATTACAATCATACCCGCAAGGAATGCTACCATAGTGTCAAAAATTTCTATCTGTCTTACAGATTTGTTAAGATTTACATCCTTTTTAACGTAAGAGCCATAGGTTATCATAATGCCCATAGCAACCGACAGCGAAAAGAATAACTGGCTCATAGCATCAAGCAAAAGATTCATAATCTTTGCAAAATCAACGCTACCGTCGGTTTTAAGGTCATTAAAGTTAGGTTTAATGTAAACCAAAAAGCCTTGCAGTCCTGTTTTGCCTGTTTCTTTATCCTTTGCGCAGAGCACAAACACGGCTATTCCCACAATTAAAACAAACAACGCGGGCATTACATACTTTGAAAACTTTTCAATACCCTTCTCTACACCGCAATATACTATAAAAGCGGTTATTGCAAGGTATATCAGCATCCAAAAGATTGGGGACACCTGTGACGTGATAAAGTTTTCAAAATAATCGCTTTGTGCGGTAGCGGTAAACTCAAACACCGATGACACCATATATTTAAGTATCCAGCCGCCTATAACAACATAGTACGTAATTATGATTGACGGAACTATAAAGGTTAGTTTTCCGAGGAAACTCCATTTTGGATGAACCAGTTTAAACGCATCAAGCGAACTTTTTCCCGTTTTTCTGCCAATGGCAATATCGGTAATAAGAAGCGAAAAACCAAAGGTTAAAACCAATATTAAATAAACGATTAAAAACAATCCGCCGCCATATTTGTTTGCAAGGGTGGGAAACCGCCATAAATTTCCAAGTCCTACGGCGCTACCTGCTGCCGCAAGCACAAAGCCTATCGACCCGCTAAAGCCGCTTTTTTTAGATTGAGTTGACATACGTGTATATCTCCTGTAAGAAAATAAAATAACCATTGTAAAGACAATGGTTATTTTACCACTTTAATGCATTAAATGCAAGAACTGTTTTTATTTTACAATAGACCACTCTTTTATGCCGTAGTATTCAAAGCACTTTACCGCGTCACCATCAATCACTTCGCCAGGTAAAACAATGGGAATCGCGGGCGGACAAACCGCGTCAAACGACGCAGAAATTTTACCGACGCAATCTTTTGCGCTCAACTTAATATGCGGCGCATAAAGCGCTTGGGCAAAAGAAATTGCGATGCGTTTCGAGGTAGGAATGGGTGGCAACTTGACGATGGGTGCTTTTGGTTTGATTTGCAGTAACACCTCTTTAAGCCGATTAAGCCCTGCAGCGCTTGTTTCGGGGGTGAGCATCATAACAACATGGTCGGGGTCCGAAAACTCGCACACTATGTTTTTTTCCAAAAGAATATCCGCCAACTCACAACCTGTGTATCCGTATGATTTTGGCGCTACCGTCAATTTTAACGGCTCGTCACCGCAAATGCAATATCCTGCCTTACTTAAATCTTCTTTTAACTCGTTAACTTTAACTGTAAAACCGATTAAATTCTCGGCATAACCGTCAGATATATATTTGTTTGCCATATCAAGCGACAGCAAAATTAGATATGACGGACTTGTTGAAGCAAAAAGGCTTAATGCTTGCATTGCATTTTTTGCAAAGAAGTCGGTCGATTCTTTTCCTATATGCAGATACGCGCCGCCCGTTAGCACAGGCAACGTCTTGTGCGCAGAATCGCAACACATATCGACGCCCAATGTTATAGGATGACAATCGTTGCTTAAAAATTTAAGATATGCGCCGTGCGCATTATCCACAAGCAACAGCACTCCGTGTTTGCGGCAAACCGTACTCAATGACTTAATATCGGTCATAAGCCCGAGATAATCGGGACTTGTGATATACACTGCGGCGGGCTTTTCGATAGCGTTTTGCAAATAATCATCAAGATAATCGGCAGTAATAACGCACGATATAACCGTTTGGGTGCTTTTGGGCAAAAGCCAATCAACCTTTAAGTCTAAAAGCGATGCCGCTGTGACAAAAGTTTTATGCGCGTTGCGCCCTGCGGCAATAATAGGCCTTTTGCCGTTTTGCATAGCGTATACCTTAACAAGATAAAGCATAGCGCGAACGCAAAGCGAAGAACCCTCGGTAGAATAAAACGTAGCCTTGGCATTAAACAGGGCCGCCGCGTTTTTTTGACTTTCGGCTATAATACCGTCAGCGCTATATAAAACATCGGCGCCGCCAATTTCGGTTATGTCAAATTTTTCGCAACCCAGAACAGCATTGCCCTTATGCCCCGGCATATGAAGACGCAAAACGTCACTGTTTGCATATTTTTTAACAAAATCAACAATAGGTGTGTTCATTACTGCTCACCGATTGTTTTTGCGGCTTCAAGCATAATGGCGCATTCCATACGCTTGCGGAACAGTTCGCAGCCGTAGTTGTAAACGCCGTTTACCGAACCTGTAGCGTGGTAGGCATTGGCGGCGCAACCGCCCGAGCAATAAAGTTTTGCCCAGCAATCTTTACATTCAGGTCGGGTATAAACGTTGCAAGCGGCAAATTCGTCCTGAACGGCGGTGTTGTCAACACCTGTCCAGATGTTACCGAGTTTGAACTTTTCTTCCCCGACAAACTGATGACAGGGATAAAGGTCGCCCCAAGGAGTCACCGCCATATACTCGGTGCCTGATCCACAACCCGAAATACGCTTGTAAATGCAAGGTCCGCTTTTGAGGTCGAGCATATAGTGATAAAACGTGAACGGTTTACCCTCGCGGTGTTTTTTAAGCATAAGTTCTGCCAACTTTTCGTACTGTTCAAGCACAATAGGCAAATCCTCCGCTGTTAAAGCAGAGGGGTCATTCTCGGCGCAGACTACGGGTTCCATACTAAGTTCGGTAAAACCGAGACGCAACATCTCTTTTATATCGTTTAAAAAGTCGGGGTTTGCGTGGGTAAAGGTGCCGCGCATATAATAGTTTTTATTTCCGCGTTTTTCTACAAAGCGTTGAAATTTAGGAACTATCTTTTCCCAACTGCCGTTTCCTGCAAAGTCCACGCGGTAATGGTCGTGAATTTCTTTGCGTCCGTCAAGGCTTAATACCACGTTGCTCATTTCGCGGTTGGCAAAGTCAATTACATCATCATCGACCAAAACGCCGTTGGTGGTAAGAGTAAAACGGAAGTTTTTGCCCGCAGGCTTTT
>CAYOVQ010000112.1:0-3985 GCA_964407485.1 uncultured Ruminococcus sp. | reverse complement strand
GTATCGGCTGCGGTCTTTGTGCAAGAAATTGCCCTGTAAGCGCTATCGAAAAGACCGATTACATAGCACCCGGTCACAAACTTGCTTCTTACGAAATCGATACTACCAAGTGCATTAAGTGCGGCGTATGTATCGGTAACTGTAAGTTTAAGGCAATCAGTAAGGTATAAGAAAGGAGCCAGACAATAATGGATATGATTAATGTAAAAATTAATGGCATTGCTGTAAGCGTGCCCAAGGGCTCCACTGTTTTAGAGGCTGCCCGTGTAGCTGGTGTAGAGGTTCCTACCCTCTGCTTTATGAAAGAAAAGAATGAGATTGGCGCTTGCCGTATCTGTATGGTAGAGGTTAACGAGGGTCGCGGTTTCCGTATGGTTACTGCTTGCGTATACCCCTGCACCGACGGTATGGAGGTTATTACCAACTCTGAAAAGGTTCAGAAGTCACGCAAGACTACACTTGAGCTTATTCTTTCAACACACGATAAAAAGTGCCTTTCTTGCGCACGCTCTACCAACTGCGAACTTCAAAAACTCTGCCGTGATTACGGTGTAGAAGAGTCTGCATTTGAAGGCTTTAAACCCGAATATGAACTTGACTACAGCACACCTCACCTTGTGCGCGACAACAACAAGTGTGTTCTTTGCCGTCGTTGCGTTGCAGTTTGCCAAGAGCAATACGTAAGTGTTATCGGCGCTAATGACCGTGGTATTGACACTAATATCGGTCAGGCATTTGAACTTTCACTTAACAACACTCCCTGTATTTCTTGCGGTCAGTGTACTGCTGTTTGCCCCACAGGCGCATTAACAGAAAAAGACGATACCGACAAGATTTGGGCAGCACTTTCAGATCCCAGCAAGACAGTTGTTGTTCAGACTGCCCCCTCTATTCGCGCAACACTTGGCGAATGCTTTGGTATGCCTATCGGAACCAACGTTGAGGGCAAAATGGTAGCGGCGCTCAAGCGTTTGGGCTTCGCAAAGGTATTTGATACCGACTTTGCGGCTGACCTTACCATAGTTGAAGAGGCTAACGAACTTATCGACCGCGTTAAGAACGGCGGCGTACTCCCGATGATTACCTCTTGTTCACCTGGTTGGGTTAAGTTCTGCGAACTTTACTACCCCGATATGATTAACCACCTTTCAAGTTGTAAGTCGCCACAGCAGATGGCAGGCGCGGTTATTAAGACCTACTGGGCAGAAAAAGAGGGCATTGACGCTAAAGATATCGTTAGTGTATCGGTTATGCCCTGTACTGCTAAAAAGTTTGAAATAGGCCGTGAAGATCAGTCTGCGGCAGGTGTTCCCGATGTTGATATCGCTATCACCACCCGTGAACTTGCTCGTATGATTGAGCGCGCAGGTCTTAACTTTACAAATCTTCCTGACGAAGAGTTTGATAATCCGCTTGGTGAAGATACCGGCGCAGCAGTTATCTTCGGTGCTACAGGCGGTGTTATGGAAGCGGCTCTTCGTACCGCTAACGACTGGATTAGCGGCAAAGACAACACCGACGTTGACTATACCGCAGTTCGTGGCACAATGGGTCTTAAGCAGGCAACTGCTAAACTTGGCGATATGGAAGTTAAGGTAGCAGTAGCAAGCGGCGCTGCTGCTGCAAAGGTTGTTATGGATCGTATGAAGGCAGGCAACCCAGACGGTTGGGCATTTGTTGAAATTATGGGATGCCCCGGCGGTTGCGTAAACGGCGGCGGTCAACCTATTCAGCCTCAGTCTGTTCGTGACACAGTTGACCTTAAGGCAGTTCGCGCAAAGGCTCTTTATGATGCCGATGCCGCAAGCGCACTCCGCAAGTCACACGAGTCACCCGTTGTAAAGGCTCTTTACAGCGAATGGTATGACGGTTTCGGCGGTCACAAGGCTCACCACGACCTGCACACCAGTTACGTTGCTCGTAAGAAATACAACGCTGAATAATTAAATAAAAGTTAAAGCGCTTGCTATAATAAATATAGCAAGCGCTTATTTTGTGAATTAAATTTTACAACCCTAAATCCTTATAGAGTGCATTGCGTATTGCGGTTTGGTCAGGGCTGTAGCCCAAAACATTTTGAAAATATGTAAGCGAGATATGATTTACAGGGTCTACCATCGAGAATGCGCCTGCGGCGCCATCCCAACCAAATTCTCCTACAGGACTTATAGTGCCGCTACGTGTTGGGTCAATATGCACACGAACACCAAGGCCGTAACCATAACCGCGGCGCATTTCGTCAAAATCCTCTGCCGCCTTACCATTTAATTGATTGGCACCCCACAACTTTACGGTTTCCTCTTTCAATATGCGATTTCCTGTTTTACCAACACCGCCGCAAGCAACAGCATCTAAAAACAGCGCATAGTCCTCTGTGTTAGAGGTAAGTCCCGCGCCTCCGCTTTGGTAATCATCAGTAAGCGTATAAGTGCAATGTAATGGCTCTTTTTTGAAAGATTGATTTTCATATTTTGAGTAAAGCGTCGGCATTTTAGAAATATCTTCGGGTAGACCGAAAAACGTGTTTTTCATTCCCAGCGGTTCAAAAAGATTTTTACGCATATAATCGCCGAATTTTTCACCAGACCACACTTCAACAAGTGCGCCCAAAACATCATGACAAAGGCTGTATCTAAAACGCGCCCCTGGCTCAAAGCCCAGTGTTTTATCTGCCATAGCGCAAACCAAATCGTGTGTAGAGGTTTTGCCGTTTGCTATCGCATTTTTTATCTCATCAGAATATATAGCGTAATCAAGCCCCGCTGTCATAGTAAACAAATGTCTTATGGTGATTGGTGTTTTGGCATATCCGTCATCCGCTACTTTAACATCCTCGCCAATAGTCGCGCCGCCTGCAATTTTTGCGGCATTTTGCGTATTTAATTCGTCGGTAGTAATTTTCATTTTAGCAAATTCGGGCAAAAATTTTGCAACAGGGTCATCAAGATCGTATTTACCCTGCTCTAACAACTGTAGTGCACAACAGCAAGTAGGCATTTTGGTCATTGAATATATGAAATACAACTCATCACCTTTTATTTCGCCACCTTTTTCAATATCCTTAACACCTGTGAAATAGCGAAATAATAATTCGTGATTGCGGTACACAAGTACGTCAACACTTGGTCTATGCTCGTGCGCCACGTGTTCATCCATACATTTTTTAAGATTTGTAAAATCCATATTTTTCTCCTTTACCACTCAATTTTAATTACAATAGGTTCATCTGCGTATTTATCTATATCAATTCCGTATATGTGAAGCAACTTATCCTGAGTTTGCTTGCTCATATCTATAAATTCAGGCAACAAAATCAAGTCATACTTTAAATTTTCTTCGGAGTTCATAAGCTTTATACTTTTTGGTGTATTAGGATAGTTTTTAATCGCTACCGAACTTGAAATAAGTCCATCGTAAAAATGAAGATAGGTCTTACCATCTTTAATATTTGCAATATACTTGTTATGACGAATGCCATAATCAAAAGCATCGTCCTGCGTGTTTTCAAGGCAACCGTTCATGCGATTGTACCAGTCAGCAACCTTTAAAAGATTTTGTTGATATTCGGGGGTTATAACACCGTTAGCATCGGGACCGACATTAAGCAAATAACTTGCTCCCGCCGCCATATATCTGTCTATCGCACAGCAAAGATGTCGCTTACTGTAAAAATCTTCGTTTTCTCTATATCCCCAGCTTTGTTGACCTACCGAGTTGCACGCCTCGGTCATTCGGGTAAAGCGCCCACTATTTGCCGCCTCGTACTCGCGTTCCGGAGTGGAAAAATCACCCTCGCTCCAACCTCGGTCATTTATGTAAATGTTCGGCTGAAGTTTTCGCACCAGCTCATTAAGCGACGGGTCGTAAATTCCAGGCGGTATGTCCCAAAACAGAGTATAAATATCACCATAATTCGTCAGAAGTTCAGTAATTTGCGCCTTTATAAATTCACGCAACTTTACCGTGTCCACCTTGTTTTTATACT
>CAYOVQ010000111.1:0-4032 GCA_964407485.1 uncultured Ruminococcus sp. | reverse complement strand
AAATACCTGCTACTTCGGTAAACGCATAAGAAACGTGAGCCGCAGCGTTGTTACCGTCCATGGTTTTAAACTTTCTTGCCATGTGAAAATTCCTCCAAAAAATTATTATTCGAGAGGCTGCACGATTTAAACAGTCTCATACGGATATATAATAACACTTTTAAATCAAAAAGTAAATAAGAAAAATTTGTTTTTTTGAAAAAATTGTCAAAATTTTATCAATTCTCTGTAAAATGCGCATTTAATTGACTTTGTTTTTGCTGTATGTTATACTTTAAGTAAGTTTTAACAGTTAAGGAAGTGTTGTAATGCGAGACAAACTTGTAAGTGTTTGTATCAATTCTTACAATTCCGCGGAATACATTTTTGAAACGGTTACCTCGGTAATAAATCAGACCTATAGAAATCTTCAAATTATTGTTATTGACGACTGCTCCACCGATAACACCGTAGATATTTTAAAATCAATAAATGATGACCGCATAGAGATACATTCTACCTATAAAAATAGTTTTTATACCTATGCGTATAACGAGTCTTTAAAATATGTTAAGGGCGATTATGTTGCCCGTCTTGATGCAGATGATTTGTGGGAAGAAGACAAAATTGAAAAACAGGTGAAATTTCTTGAAGAAAACAAAGAATACGGCGCATGCTTTACACACGTACTGGTTATTGACGAGAATGGAAACTCCGCTGGTGAAAGGTTGCAATCACTCAGAGATGTTTTTGCCTTTGACAACTGCTCACAGGCAGAAATGTACAGAAAATTTTACGACCATTCAAACCGCCTATGTCACTCGAGTTCACTTATCAGAACCGAAATTATGAATGCGGTAGGTGATTATGACGTTTCTACTTTTAATGTTCACGATTTTGATTACTGGATGAGATTACTCACCTTTTGCCCTATATATATAATAACAGAACCGCTTACACGTTACCGTTCGGGCGGCGCAAGCAGTGATAATTCTAGCGAAAGATGGGTGGCGCACAACACCGAATTGGTACGGGTTATTTACAGGTCAATAAATATGTGTCCCGATAATTTATTTTTGGAAGCATTCAGCGACAAATTAAGATTGCAGGGCGAACACACCCACGAGGAAACAGAAATTGAAAAGGCACTTTTGTTGCTGGAAGGTCCGCTTACCTATTTAGAAAATCCAGTACTTGGTATATATAAATTTGTTGAACTTTTCAAAAAAGAGAAATACATCAAACTTGCGGAAAGCAGATTTAATTTTACAACAAAAGACCTTTACAAAATACAGTGTACGCCGTGTTATTTTGATATAGGCGGAAACCGTCATCTGGTAAATTCTCTTGAAAAAGTCAATGCCGAACTTGAAACCCAAATAAAAGATAAAGAAAAGCTTGCACAAGAACATACGCTTTGCAAAGAGTATATATCGGATTTAGAAAGTGTTAGAGCATCACATGAAAAGCATATAACTGATTGCGAGGATTATATCAGACAACTTGAACAGCAACTTGCGGACATTTCCAATAGCTACAATAAAGTATTAAACAGTACTTCCTGGAAAATTACCTCGCCGATAAGATATATAATATCGAAAATCGAAAAAAATTAAAAAAGAAAGCCGTGCGGCTTTCTTTTTTTAACATTGTTTATAAAAGTCTTTATGTTATATTTACTGCAATTGTTGAAAAAGCAATAATTAAATGATGTTTAAAACGCTTACAACCAAATCAAAAACAATTTTCTATTCATATTATTTGTTAAGAAAAAATAAATCAACGTCAGACAGATTGATCTGACGTTGATTTTATATTATCACAAATTCATATCCAATATCGGTTTAAAAGAACTATTGCAACATATACGAACACAACAATATGATAACCACACAAGTATGTTGTGTGATTCACTTTTTGTAATTGCTTTGTTGCTTTTGGGAAATACCACGGAACCAGCGCAAACGGCAGCATTGGAATAAAATATCTACCTTGCAAACCGCCGATGTAAGGTATTGAATTCATATACTGAGATATTTCTACCAACGACAATGCTTCAAAGTCGATACCATAAGCCCTTATTGTCCAACTGAACATTGATAAAACAGTAATGAGTGTAATAAATACCGCCATAAAAATGAATACGGTAAATTCCCAAAATTTAAACGGATTCTTTTTATATGGTTCACGTTGAGAATTTTCAAAATCAAAAAAGACAAAAAAGAAAATATTTAAAATAACAAACACTGTAAACAGCAACGAAACAGGAGTATCAAACCAGCCAAAATCACCGGTGAGTTGAACAATCATAAGCCAACCATACTCTTTTATTGTTTCTAGAATTAACTTTAATGCTCCTGATACATTATATGCTGCCGCAACAAAAATACGGCCAGCGCTCATATTTATCAGCATCTTGTATGCTACTGCAACGACTACTGACATAAATATAATCGCACTAATAGCAAACCATATCTTATATTTTAAAATATGCTCGCCCTTAAGTTTAAATAAAGCAAAATTAAACTCTATTTTTTTAATTGGAATAATCAGCAACATTGCCGCTACAAAGATATATGGTATTTTTATTAGCGCAATAATTGCCAAAAGTACTATTATAATTCCTGCATCTATCAAAGTGATTTTTTCTTTTGTAAACTTTAGATATAATACGTATGCAAAATATAAAAAGTACGCGGCGAGTAAAAACGAATCGTATGAAAATGACGTCGCCTGCTGGAGACAAATTGGCAAAAGCATTATTACCGTCATCAATTCCTTTTTAAATGGCATCAACTTAATTGTAAAGTATCCCATTATTGCGTATACTATTGCCGCAGAAAACTCTGCAAATGCAAGACCGAACCAAAGTGGAAATCTTAATATTGATGCCAAGAAAAGTCCTATTGCCTGGGGAGCGTGTCTTAGTATCATAATAGTTGGCAAAGCAAACTGATCCGGAAGTGGCGTGGTTTGATCCATATTAAAATAATTTGCAATATTTACCTTTTGGCTATAATTTCTTATTATTCTTGCGGTGTCCGCAAAATCAGCTGGAAAGTTTTCTGAGACAGAATTCCAACCCAAACTCTCATATGTCATCTTAATATGAGCCTGTTCATCCGGTATTTGTAGCACTGGAAACAGGAAGGAGAAAATCGCTCCTACAGTTATTGTTGTGAATAAAAACGTTTTTTCAATATTAAATCTGTCGTTAAACAGTTTTTTGTCCGCCTTGCTTTTTACAATAAAAACACCAATTAAAAAACATAATCCCGTCAACATTATACCTTGCGAAAAAGCATATGCTAACTGTTGTTTTAAAAAGACAATATCTTCAGTAGCGTTAAACTTAATTGACACCGCACTTACAATTTCATCATTACTGATTGCAGCGCCACCATAAGCATCATATCTTGAAACAAGACTTACACCTGATATATTGGTTTCACCTAATAATACAGTTCTTGTACAATTACTAATAGTTGTGTCTGAAACATCAAAATTTGCACTTGTTTCCCCTTTTTTTACAACAATCGAAATGTCGCCCACGCTATTTCTTTCTTTATCAAATTCAACCGAAGCAGAGATAACATTTTCAGGAAAAGACTCAAAATCCAAATTATAATCGTATGATATGGCACCAACACCATTCGATTCGCTCTGTGTTATCTTTTGATTTGATTCTATATAATCCCTATCGACAGTTATTTCTTGTGAGGAAGAAAAGAGCAGCGTAATTTTTTCACTAAAAGAAACAACATTAAAATTACCTATAAAAAAATACGTTGAACAAAAATAAAACACCGCAACCAAAAGCGCTGCTAACGCTATTATCTTTTTTAATTTTAAACTATTTCCTTTCACCTTTTACACCACTCTTATAATCCAAATATCCTTTAAACATGGCAAGCAGTTTTCGTATCTTATTTTTTTCGCAGAGCAAAATACCTTTAACCTCTACCCTGGTACTAAGTCTTTCAGCATTGCAAAAACCAGGGTATCTGTCTTCATACATATCGCAGAAATAGTGTCTGTTTCTTACTATATAGT
>CAYOVQ010000110.1:0-4048 GCA_964407485.1 uncultured Ruminococcus sp. | reverse complement strand
CTTCATCATAAATGGGTGCAAGTAAATATAGTTTGTTACCTGCATTTTTAAATTCGGGAGATAGAATATCCTTTATCTTTTCAGTAGTAACAGCAAATGATACAAGAGTTGGCGGAACATCTAAATCTTCAAACGAACCGCTCATAGAGTCTTTACCGCCTATTGAACCGATGCCTAATTCCTTTTGCGCCTTAAATGCGCCAAGAAGCGCCGCCAGTGGTTTGCCCCAACGTTTGCCGTCGGTACCAGGCTTTTCAAAATATTCTTGGAAAGTAAGATAAACATCTTCAAATTTAGCGCCTGTTGCAATAAGTTTTGATACAGATTCAACAACTGCTAAATATGCGCCGTGATATGGGCTTTGCTCGGTAATAAACGGATTATAACCCCAAGACATAAGCGAACAATCATCAGTATGCTTTTTCTCCACTGAAATTTTTTGTACCATTGCCTGAATTGGTGTTAACTGGTTCTTACCGCCAAATGGCATAAGAACAGTACCAGCACCTATTGTAGAGTCAAAACGTTCTGAAAGACCGCGTTTTGAACACATATTAAGGTCATCGGCAATCTTTTTGTAGTTCTCTGCAAAACCGCCGTCAACAGGACCGCCAAATGCCTTTGGTGCTTCGGGTGTAATCACAATATGTTTATCGGCGCCGTTAGAATTTAAGAACTCACGGCTGATGTCAACAATTTTTTGACCGTTCCAGTTCATTACAAGACGAGGTTCAGCCTTTACAACTGCCACAGGACAAGCCTGCAAGTTTTCGTCGGCGGCAAGAGCCAAGAAAGCGTCAACATTATGTGGCTCAACAACCACTGCCATACGCTCTTGTGACTCGCTGATAGCAATTTCGGTGCCGTCGAGACCTTCGTATTTTTTAGGAACTGCGTTAAGATTAATTTCAAGTCCGTCAGCAAGTTCACCAATAGCAACCGACACACCGCCTGCACCAAAGTCGTTGCAACGCTTAATCATCTGTGTAGCGGTTTTATTACGGAACAAACGCTGTAATTTGCGTTCTTCGGGCGCGTTACCTTTTTGAACTTCGGCGCCGCAGGTTTCAACCGACTGCGCCGTATGTGCTTTTGATGAACCTGTCGCGCCGCCAATACCGTCGCGGCCTGTGCTACCGCCCAAAAGAATTACAACATCATCGGGGGCAGGTACTTCTCGGCGTACGTTTTCAGCAGGCGCCGCCGCAATAACCGCGCCTATCTCCATACGTTTTGCTGCATAACCAGGGTGATAAATTTCATCAACAATACCTGTTGCAAGGCCTATCTGGTTACCGTATGATGAATAGCCAGCCGCCGCAGTTGTAACAATTTTACGTTGCGGTAATTTACCTGGGATTGTTTCACCTACAGGAACTGTCGGGTCAGCCGCGCCCGTAACGCGCATAGCGCCGTATACATAAGCGCGACCTGAAAGCGGGTCACGTATAGCGCCGCCTATGCATGTAGCCGCGCCGCCAAATGGCTCGATTTCGGTAGGATGGTTGTGTGTTTCATTTTTAAAAAGTAAGAGCCACGGCTCGCTGACACCATCAACATCAACATTGATTTTTACGGTGCAGGCATTGATTTCTTCTGACTCGTCAAGTTTGTCAAGTTTGCCGTGTTCTTTTAAGTATTTAACCGCAACAGTTGCAATATCCATAAGGCATATTGGCTTTGTTCTGCCAAGTTCCTCGCGGACTGCGATATACTCATCATAAACGCTTTGTAAAAGTTCGTCCTCAAACTTAACATCATCAATAACAGTGAGAAACGTTGTATGACGGCAGTGGTCTGACCAATATGTGTCTATCATACGAATTTCGGTAATAGTCGGCTCTCTGCCCTCTGTTTTAAAGTAGTTCTGGCAGAAAGCGATATCGTCGGCATCCATCGCAAGACCCATATCGCGCACAAACTTTTCAAGTCCCTCACGGTCAAGAGACAAGAAACCGTCAAGCGTTTTGACTGTTGTGGGCATATCAAACCTTGTTACCAAAGTTTCGGGTTTTTGAAGAATAGCCTCACGCGCTTCAACAGGGTTGATAACATACTTTTTAATCTCTGCAATATCCTGTTCAGTAAGGTTGCCGTATAGGGCATAAACCTTTGCAGAACGGATTACAGGGCGCTCACCCTGTGAAATAATCTGAATACACTGCGCCGCAGAATCTGCGCGTTGGTCAAACTGACCGGGCAAATACTCTACAGCAAAAACAGTAGCATCATCTGTGTCAATCTCACTTGTAGCAATATCAAGTTGCGGTTCTGAAAAAACAGTACCAATAGCGTAGTTAAAAAGTTCTTCGGTAATGTTTTCTGCATCATAGCGATTAAAAATTCTTACATCTGTAAGATTATTGATGCCGAGCAAATTTTTTGCTTCATTAAGTAATCCCTTTGCTTCATTAGCAAGTTCTTTTTTCTTTTCTACATATACTCTGTAAACCATTAGTTTGCCTCCCCTGCTTTTAAAGCCTTTGCGCCGATATCGTTACGGTAGTAACGGTTATCAAACTTAATCTTTTCTACCTTTTTATATGATGAAGTAATTGCATCTTTAAGAGTATCTTCAACAGATGTTACGCCAAGAACTCTACCGCCACTTGTGAGCAGTTTACCTTCTATAAGAGTAGCGCCTGCAACATAGGTACTGTCAAGCAATTCAGTAGGAATTGTAATTTCATATCCCTTTTCATATGAAGACGGATAGCCTTTTGATGCCATTATTACGCAACAAGCGTTTTTATTGCTGAAATTAACCTCGGTGTCGGCTAAAGTTTCATTAGTAACTGCCTGCATAACGGTAAGCAAATCACTTTCAAGCAACGGTAAAACGACCTGTGTTTCGGGATCGCCGAAACGGCAGTTATATTCTATTACTTTAGGACCGTTTGGTGTCAGCATAAGTCCGAAATACAAACAACCCTTAAATGTTCTGCCCTCTGCTTTCATAGCGCGAATAGTAGGCAAAAAGATTTTTTGCATACATTCGTCTGCGATGGCGTCAGTGTAGTAAGGATTGGGCGCTACCGTTCCCATACCGCCTGTGTTAAGACCTGTGTCATTGTCACCTGCACGCTTATGGTCCATTGAGGAAATCATTGGTACCACAACATTACCGTCTGTAAAGGACAATACAGACACCTCGGGACCTGTAAGAAATTCTTCGATAACTATATTGTCACCGCTTTTACCGAACTGTTTATCCTGCATAATAGAAATAACAGCCTCTCGCGCTTCATCACGAGTCATTGCGATAATTACACCCTTACCGAGTGCGAGACCATCTGCTTTTATAACGGTTGGAATCGGTGCGGTTTCAAGATATGCGAGCGCTTTATCTGCGTCGTCAAACACTTCGTATTCCGCAGTAGGAATACCGTATTTTTTCATAAGGTTTTTAGAAAAAACCTTACTGCCCTCAATAATAGCAGCAGCCTTATTAGGACCAAAACACGAAATACCTTTTTCATTTAACGCATCAACACAACCGAGCACCAACGGATCATCGGGTGCTACAACCGCATAATCAATATTATTTTCAAGAGCAAAATCAACTATTTTCTCAATATCAGTAGCAGAAATATTTACACAGGTAGCATCAGACGCAATACCGCCGTTACCGGGTAATGCATAGATTTGCTCTACAGTTTTATTTTCTTTAATTTTTTTGATGATGGCGTGCTCTCTGCCGCCGCCACCTATAACTAAAATTTTCATATATACACCTTAAAAATTTATTAATGGTGGAACAAACGCATTCCTGTGAACGCCATTGCCATACCGTATTTATTGCAACAATCAATTACAACGTCGTCACGAATTGATCCGCCCGGCTCTGCAATATACTTAACACCGCTACGCTTTGCGCGCTCTATGTTATCATCAAACGGGAAAAACGCATCAGAGCCTAATGCTACACCGTCGATGGTAGCAAGATATGCCTTTTGCTCATCAATTGTAAAGCGTTCAGGTTGTACGGTAAAGTACTTTTGCCAGTTACCGTCTGCGCAAACATCCTCCTCGTTTTGATTGATATAAC
>CAYOVQ010000109.1:0-4088 GCA_964407485.1 uncultured Ruminococcus sp. | reverse complement strand
TTATGCTCACTTTGTAAAAAATACATTCTAATAATAATTCCGTAAAATCGTGATAAAACAGGCATAACAACAACTCCTTAATTTCTTCGATATAATTATATCACGATACCGTGATATTGTCAATAGTGTATGCACAATTAAATCCTATATCCCGTAAACATCGGTAAAATTAAAAAATTACCAAACGGTAATCTTAAAATACCGCTTGGCAACTGGATTTATCGGTCACAGAATGAGCATACAATCGCCGAAACTGAAAAATCTGTATTTTTCTTCAACTGCGATTTTGTATGCGTTCATTGTATTTTCATATCCTGCAAAGGCAGAAACAAGCATTATAAGTGTGCTTTCGGGCAGGTGAAAATTGGTAACAAGCCCGTCCATACACTTAAATTCATAACCTGGGTATATGAATATGCTCGTGTCGTCACTACACTCACACATTTCACCGTACTTTTGGGCTACGCTTTCTACAGTGCGACAACTTGTGGTGCCGACACAAATTACTCTGCCGCCGTTTTGTTTGGTCTGATTGATTATATCGGCGGTCTCACGCGGCATATAGTAATGCTCGGTGTGCATTTTATGGTCAGTAATATTGTCAACCTTAACTGGTCTGAAAGTACCAAGACCTACGTGTAGTGTTACATATACTACATTTACGCCTTTTGCTTTAATTTTTTCAAGCAATTCAGGCGTAAAATGCAAACCTGCCGTTGGGGCTGCTGCAGAACCTAATTCCTTAGAATATACCGTCTGATAACGCTCGCGGTCGGCAAGTTTTTCCTTTATATAAGGGGGCAAAGGCATTTGACCCACCTTGTCAAGAGTTGCAAAAAACTCGCCCTCACACTTGAATTCTATAACGCGGTTGCCATCGGGCAAAATCTCACGCACAACGGCAGACAACTCATCACTGAATATAAACTCGCGGTCTACCTTTGCCTTTTTACCGGGACCTGCAAGACACTCCCAAGTGTAAAGGTCATACTGTTTAAGCAGAACAAACTCTACCACAGCGCCTGTATCAACCGCCGTACCATAAAGACGCGCAGGCAGTACGCGGGTGTTGTTAAGCACCAAACAATCACCCTCTCGCAAAAAGTCAGGCAGATTACTAAATGTATCGTGGGCTACTTCACCCGTTTGTCTGATCATGCGCAACATTCTTGATGAATCACGCGGAAAAACGGGTGTTTGCGCAATAAGATTTTCGGGTAAATCGTAATAAAAATCACTTTTTTTCATATAATTTTACCAATAACTTTCGTGTAATGTATATATATTTTGATTTGACAAATAACTGTCATAGTGGTATTATTTAATAAAATATTATAATGCAGAATTCTGCTAATATCAACAAAAACTTTTTATTACCCTGGGAGGACTCCAAAATGAAAAATTACAATGTAGGTATTATAGGCGCTACAGGTATGGTAGGTCAACGTTTTGCTTTATTGCTTGCCGACCATCCTTGGTTTAACGTAACTTGTCTTGCGGCAAGCCCCCGTAGCGCAGGAAAATCTTATGCGGATGCGGTTGGCAACCGTTGGGCTATGACTTCCCCAATGCCTGAAAACTTAAAAGATATGACGGTTTACGACGCAGTAGCCGATATTGAAACTATTGTTTCAAAAGTTGACTTTGTTTTCTGCGCCGTAGATATGAAAAAAGACGAAATCAAAGCGTTTGAAGAAATGTACGCTAAACACGAGTGCCCCGTTGTATCTAACAACTCGGCTCACCGCTTTACACCCGATGTTCCTATGGTTATACCAGAACTTAACCCCGAACATCTCGAGGTGATTGAGGCGCAACGTAAGCGTCTTGGTACAAAGCGCGGCTTTGTTGCAGTAAAATCTAACTGCTCACTTCAAAGTTATGTTCCTGCTCTTTTCCCGCTTGATAAAGAGTTTGGCGTAGAAAAATGCCTTGTATGTACATATCAGGCAATCTCTGGCGCAGGCAAAACCTTTGAAAGATGGCCTGAAATGGTTGATAACGTTATCCCATATATCGGCGGTGAAGAAGAAAAGAGCGAAAAAGAACCGCTTAAAATCTGGGGAGAGGTCCGCGACGGCGAAATCAAACTTGCAGACAGTCCTAAATTTACAGCGCAGTGCTTGCGTGTTCCTGTTTCTGACGGTCATATGGCGGCTGTGTTTGTAACATTTAAAAATAAACCCAGCAAAGAACAAATTCTTAAAGTGTGGGAAGAATTTTCAGGTGTTCCTCAAGTACTCGAACTTCCCCACGCACCAAAACAGTTTCTTAACTACTTTACCGAAGACAATATGCCCCAGACAAAAATGCACCGCGACCTTGAGGGCGGTATGGCAGTGTCTGTAGGTCGCCTTCGCGAAGATAGTCAGTATGATTATAAATTTGTTTGCCTCTCGCACAACACATTGCGCGGCGCGGCAGGCGGCGCGGTACTCCTTGCCGAACTTCTTGCAGCAAAAGGCTATATGGACTAATATTTTAAATAATTTTTAATGAGGTGTTTTTATGAAAAAAAGAATTTTCACAGGCGCGGCAACTGCATTGGTTACCCCAATGAATGCTGACGGCAGCGTAAACTTCGGACGTTTAAAAACACTTGTTAATGAACAAATTGACGGCGGTATTGACGCGCTTGTTATCTGTGGTACTACGGGTGAAAAATCGACACTGCGCTACGATGAGCATCTTCGCGTTATCGAAGAATCCGTAAAAGCGGCTGATGGTCGTGTTCCGATTATTGCGGGCACAGGTAGTAATGACACCGTGTATTCGGTAGAACTTTGTGATGATGCCGCAAGTGTTGGCGCGGACGCTTTTTTAATGGTGACGCCTTACTACAACAAAACGTCGCAGGCAGGTCTTGTAGCGCATTATAACTACATCGCCGACCGGGTTAACAAACCCATAATTCTCTATAACGTTCCGTCAAGAACAGGTGTTAATATTAAACCTGAAACTTATAAAGAACTATCCAAACATCAGAACATCGTTGCAACAAAAGAAGCAAGCGGCGATTTATCTCTCATAGCCGAAATCAAGTACCTTTGCGGTAATGATTTAGATATTTATTCGGGCAACGACGACCAGACCGTACCGATTATGTCACTGGGCGGCATTGGTATTATATCTGTGCTTTCAAATATTGCGCCCAAAGTTATGCACGATATTTGCGAACTTTATCTTAACGGCTATACACAGGCATCTGCTGAACTTCATCTTAAACACATAGGTCTTATGAACGCAATGTTCTGTGATGTTAATCCAATCCCCGTAAAACAGGCTATGAATATGTTAGGAATGGATGTAGGTCCTTGCAGAATGCCGCTTTACCCAATAAATGATGCTAACAAAGCATTGCTTAAAGAAAAACTTTCGGAGTGTGGATTTTATATCTAAACAACTAAGTAGGATGTGAAAAAAACAAATGATTAATATTTTACTTTCAGGCGCTTGCGGTAAAATGGGCAACGCAGTACAGCGTTGCGTAATGGAAGACGACGGTCTTAAAATTATTGCAGGTGTAGATAAAGCAGAAATGCTTTGCGACTTCCCTATCTTTAAATCTTTTGATGACGTAACCGTAAAGCCGGATGTAATAATCGACTTTTCTAATGTTGCAGTGCTTGACAGTCTTCTTGACTTTGCAATAAAAAATAACGTTGCGGTAATTCTTGCAACAACGGGTTACAATGCAGAGCAGATAGCAAAAATTAAAAATACAGCCAACAAAATTCCCGTATTCTTTACTGCAAATATGTCTTTGGGCGTAAATCTGTTATGCTCACTTGCGCGTAGCGCCGCAAAGATTTTAGGCAGTAATTTTGATGTTGAAATTATCGAAAAGCATCACAATCAGAAGTTGGATGCCCCGTCAGGTACCGCTTTAATGCTTGCAAATGCGATAAACGAAGTTTTCGACGATAAATACAACTATGAATATGACCGACACTCAAAACGTCAGAAAAGGCAAAAAAATGAGATTGGCATTCACGCTGTTCGCGGCGGTACGATTGTTGGTGAGCACGATGTTATATTTGCAGGTCACGATGAGGTAATTACCCTATCACACGCGGCGCAGTCAAAAG
>CAYOVQ010000108.1:0-4094 GCA_964407485.1 uncultured Ruminococcus sp. | reverse complement strand
GTTATTATTCATTTGATAAATAACACTTGAAAGTTTTTGATTTTCATTTTATAATAATATAAAGTTATCTTTTGGGAGATTGAATATATGGAAAAGGATGCATCAGGCGCAGGTGTTGCGCGCGGCGGTCTTTTTAGCACAGCCGAGATTAAAATTTTAATATGCTATATTTTAAATGCAATAGATGAGCCTGTCCCTGTTGAAATGCTGGCAAACGTTTTACACTATGAGGGTCTTGCAAACGCATTCGAGGTAAGTGACGCTATTGTTTCTTTGGCATCAAAAAACCAGATCGTAGCCTGTGACGAAAACGAACAAACGTATACTGTTACCCAAAGTGGTAAAAACACTGCCAATACACTTAAATCGTCGCTTTCGTCCGTAGTAAAAGAACGCGCGTATCTTGCGGTTATGAAGATGTTTGCCAAGTTTAAAAACGCAAAGGACAACACATTTGAGATAACAAAAGAAAACGGCGGTACGTACCTTTCTTGCTCGGCACTTGACGGCGGAAAGCCGTTTATTACGGTAAAAATGCTTATAACTGACGAAGAACAGGCAGGGTTTATACGTGAAAGGTTTTTAGAAAATCCATCTGCGATTTATTCTAAAATAATCGAAATGTTAACACAATAAACGGGAGGGGCAACCCCTCCCTTACATTTTTATTATATATACTTTTTATGTTTGTTTTGATTGACACCTGTTATGCCGCCCACCATTGATGCTAACATCATAATAATAAAATGAAACAGAGTATTAAGAGTAAATCCGTTTTGCCTTATAATCAGTGATAGTGCGGTAATAACAACAAACACGACTGTGCCGATAATCAGCCCCGTAAGATACCCCTTATTTCCTATTCTTTTAGCACTGTGACGGCTTGCAATAAAACAACCAATCGCTACGCTTATTGTGGCAAACGGCGCGGCATAGGCGCGGTCAATATTAAAAAACAGTAAAACTGCAGAAAAGACAAGCATTGCCGCTAGAGTTGCAAGCACACCAAGTATACCGCCAAATAAATAGGCGTTTTTTTTATTTGTTTTATCTTGTTTTGAAAATTCATCTAACATAAAAAATCCCTCCGCTTAAAATTTATTCAAGCAAAGGGATTTTTATAACAATTATTATTTGCTGGGTGTTTCATCGTGAACAGTAAGGTTCTGTTGCATTGCCCAACGAGCGATTGTCATTTTGCTGTGGTCGCTCTTTGACTCAATAACAATTGAGTCTTCTTTTAAAGAGATAACTCTGCCGAAGATACCGCCGATGGTGAGAATTTCGTCGCCAACCTGCAAATTATCACGCATTTCTTTTTCGGCCTTTTCTTTCTTTTTCTGGGGACGGATAATAAGAAAATACATAAGCGCAATCATAACAATGAGCGGTAATGCCGTCATAAGCAGTGAACCTATGCCACCTGTTGCCGCACTATCAGCCGTACTTGATGTTGCATCTGCTGCCGCATCTAATAAAAACCAATTAAAATTCATAAGATTTAAACCTCCAAAATTTTTAACACAAGTATTATACCTAATAACGTCAATAAATGCAAGAAATATTTGTAAATTGTTTGTTAAATTAGTGTAGCAAAAAAATATTGTTGACTATTTCGTGTAGACAGTATATAATAGAATTAAAATAAATTTTGGCGGTGTTATGATGTTCAAAAACAAAAAAGTGCTAATAATCGCGCTGTCAATAGTCGCTTTGCTCTTAATTTTATTTGTACCGATTCCAAAGACCACCCAATTCGACGATGGGTCTGCCCTGTCACTTACGTCACTTACTTATAAAGTAATATTTTGGGATATGTATAAAAACAGTGAAAAGCCCTATAATAAGACAGAATTTTTGCTACTCCCCAACAATTTTAAATCGGCACAAACGCTGTGGGATAAAAGAAAAGATAATTTAATAAAAGACGGTTACGGTTCTGTCATTATGTATGCCTCTATTACTCAAAAAGACGAAGCGGGTATTACGGTTAAAGAGATACTTACCAACCAAAATGACACGTCAGTTTCTATTTGTTATATCAGTAAAGACACCTTTGATAAGTTAAGTGACGGTATTACATACACAGAATTAAGTTTGGGCAGAACTATAGTAATTGTTTATGACGGTGTAATTTTAGAATCTTATCCCGCGATGTTTGACAATATTTTTAAAATAACAATATCAGATTCCGTAACTACCGTTGTAGAAGATAAAAGTGTGAGTTCAACAGAAACCGTTAGTGACAAAACTGAAAGCGTAACTACATCGTCTGCAAACAGCAATTCAAACCAAGAAATCATATCAAGCCACGAAACAACGTCATCACAACAAAACAGTTCAACAAATCAATCTTATGTATATGAAACCTCAAAAAGTTTTTGGTTTCAGAATATACATAAATATCCTGAAAACTACGATGAACAGTCCCAACTTCTGATGCCATATATTGTGGTAGAGCCCCAAGATTATAATCCTACAAAAAAATATCCTGTAATTTTGTATTTTCACGGAAAAGGTGACGGTTATCCCGATAAAGACGATTTGGAATATGCAAAAAAATTTAATCAACAACAAGCATTTCAATTTGATGATGCATACTCTGATTGTTATGAATGGTTAGATCAGGCGGTTATAATAATGCCGCAATTACAAAACGGTTTATGGTGGGAATTTGGTATTAATAACGATGGTCCACTTGATGCGGCAATGCGAATTTTTGACAAAGTAACAAACGAATTTTCTTGTGATAATAGCCGTTATTATGTTATGGGACCGTCTATGGGCGGTTATGCCACTATAATGGTTGCCGCAAAACATAGTGATATTTTTGCTGCAGCTATGCCACTGTGCCCTGCCCTATCTGTTGGAAACGATTTGGCTTATCAACTAAAAAATATACCTATGTTCTTTTTGCATGGAAAAAACGACACTACTGTTCTTCCGTCATATTCAATGAGCAGTTGCGGCGCAATAAAGATTGCGGGAGGTAGTGATGTATATATAAAACTTTATGATGGCGCCGACCACAACCTATGGCGATATGCATATAAAGATGACGAAATATGGGAATGGCTTTTTTCCCAGAAAAAGCAATAAAAAAGAAATCTTGTTAAAGCCCTTACGCTTTTAGCAAGATTTCTTTTTTGTTTTATCGCTTTTTCTTTTGGTCTGCACTTATTGAGGCAGCCTTTATGCTTATTAGTCGTTGCTGTAAGGAAGTAGTGCTACCTGACGAGCGCGTTTGATAGCGGTTGTAAGCGCACGCTGATGACGAGCGCAAGTGCCTGTTGTTCTGCGGGGCAGAATTTTAGCGCGTTCTGAAACGTACTTGCGAAGGCGAGCTACATCCTTATAATCAATTTCTTCTACACGGTCAGCGCAAAAATGACAAATCTTTTTGCGTGGTTTTCTGTGAAGCGGTCTATCTGTCTTTTCCATCGAAAAGTTCCTCCTTTAATTAAAATCAGAAGGGCAAATCATCGTCCATACCGCCGATTTCTGCAAAATCGCTTGCATCAGCATTGCTGAAAGCTGCAGGTTCATTTGCTGTGGGTGCGCTTGAAGCGCCGTCACGCTTTGACTCGACGAATTGAGCGTTGTTTACAACAACCTCAAATGCTGTACGGTTGTTACCATTTTTATCTTGATATCTGCGGGTCTGAATTGAACCCTCAATACCAATCATACTGCCCTTTTTAAAATATTTGGTGATAAATTCAGCGCGCTGACGCCAAGCAACAATGTTGATAAAGTCAGTCTGCTGTTCTTCACCTGCACGATAGTTACGGTTTACAGCAATGGAAAACGTTGTAACGGGTATACCGTTTGGTGTTGTTTTGAGCTCGGGGTCTGCTGTGAGACGTCCGGTTAACACTACAAGATTAAACATTTAAATTTCCTCCATTACTTTCTTATTACCATAATGCGAAGAACGCCTTCGGTAATGCCTGCAATACGCTCAAGCTCTGCAGGGAGTGTCGGTTCACAGGTCATTGTTGTGAAAACATAGTAACCTTCGGTCTCGTCGTTGATAGGATACGCAAGTCTGCGCTTACCCCATTCGTCAACATTTTCGACCGTACCGTTTTTTG
>CAYOVQ010000107.1:0-4115 GCA_964407485.1 uncultured Ruminococcus sp. | reverse complement strand
GTTAGCGTAATATTCAACATAGTCAACACCTGTAAACTCGTGCTTGTTTTCGCCGAAAAGTTCACGATACTGCTGGAGTGAAAGAACGTCTGAATAAGGATTAACACCTGCCTCATCAATTTTATCAATGCTTATAAGCTCATTACCAACTTCGTCGGAGGGATAGCTGAGCATAAGAACGATCTTCTTTGCAGCCTTGGCAATACCTCTTAAGCATATAGCAAAACGGTTACGTGACAAAATCGGGAAAATAACACCGATTGTTCCACCGCCAAGTTTTGCCTTAACGTCGGCTGCGATATTGTCAACCGATGCATAGTTGCCCTGTGAACGCGCAACGATTGACTCGGTCATAGCAATAACGTCACGGTCACGAAGTTCAAAACCTTCAATCTCTGCCGCCTCGATAACGCTGTTTGCTACGATTTCTGCAAGGTTGTCACCCTCACGGATAATGGGGCAACGAATACCTCTTGACACTGTTCCTACTCTGCGTTCTTTTTTTTCCATATTTAACATATCCTTTCTTTTTGGATGGACCGACAAGGGTCGAATCACGCAAAAAACATCCCTTGTTAGTATGTCGCACCGTCGGTACGAATATATCCTATCCTTAACAGAGTAATTATACTCCACTGTATATATATTTTCAAGATTTTTTTATATTTAATAATATAAATTTTTTTAAAAATTTAAGTCAACTTTTTATTGAAATAGCAATAATATAATGATATGATTACATTATAGCAGATATTGTAAGCATTTCGCAGACGTCTGCGTAAATCTTTGCCGCCTCACTTATAGGCAACGGATTTTTGCCCTTGCCCACTTCGACAGTAAAGGCAGGACGCAGAAATTCTTTTAAAAACCAGTCTTTAAATCCACCCCCTGTAGCAAGTGATACGGGCACATCAAGCGCATAACCGCTGGTAGTTGCCATGATTTCAGCCATTTGTTTAGATTTTTTATCTTCATAACCGTTATAACTCCAATAAATAACCTCGCCCTGCGAGTGAAGCGCCAACGCGTGATGAATGTTATACTCTTTGCAAAGATTTACCAAAGCCTGCGTTTCGGGCTCGCTGTGCGGCGCAAATCCGCCAAAGCGTGTAGGTGCAGGACCCAAAATACCGACTCTGCGTTCAAGAGCGTGAAGTTCTTCCCATCCTGCGTCAAAGTTGTGGTTTATGTCTACACCGCGCAGATTTGCATTAAAATGAACAAAATCTCCACCGCACATTTTATATATGTCACCCGCCAATCTTCCGCAACCTAATGCGCCGTGTATAGATATTTCACATCCATCTGGGTTTACAAGCGGCACAAATATTAAGCCTCGTTTTCCTAATGCTTTTTTAATATTTATTCCCGCAACAAAGCGGTTATATGTATAAGCATAGGCTATCTCTTCTAAAAAAAGCAACAGTACATTGCTGGTTATATGCTCACTGCCGTGAAAGGCGGCGGCAAACAACACGTATTCAGTATCGGAATTAATTTTCACAGCCGTTATATCACGTCCAGCGCAACTTTTACCTATTGTAAACTGTTGCAATATGGGATATTTTTCACAAAACTCATTTATTATTTTTCTTGTACTCATATAATCGTAATCGACACTTTTTGCAATTCTTTGCAAATTTACCACCCTCTGAAAACTTTCTATTTAAAATATATTAAAGGCGGTCTTAAATAATGAATTTAGAAGAAAAACAATTAAACTTTGATTATAAATTTAAGGGCAGGATTATCAGTCTGCGTCAGGATACTGCGCTACTGCCTAACGGCAATACTGCTACACGGGAAGTGGTAGAGCACCCAGGCGGCGTATGTATTGCGGCACTGACCGATAACGACGAGCTTCTGTTTGTAAAACAGTGGCGTTACCCCTATGCCGAAGAAACGCTTGAAATTCCTGCGGGCAAGCGCGATAAAGCCGATGAAGACCCTTTGCAGTGCGGCATACGTGAACTTAAAGAAGAAACCGGCGCCACAGCACAAAACTTTATTGACCTGTGTCCTCTTTACCCCTCGCCCGGATACGTAAACGAGGTTATTTACTGCTACCTTGCAACAGGGCTTACCTTTGGCGAGCAAGACCCCGATGAAGACGAGTTTTTAGACCTGCTTCGTATTCCGCTTGAAAAGGCGGTCGAAATGGTTTTATCGGGCGAAATAAAGGACGCTAAAACCCAGATTGCCGTGCTTAAAGTAAAGGTGTTGCGGGATGCAGGCAAAATTTAATTGACAAACACAAAAAAAGTTATATAATATAGTTACAATATTTCAGAGTAGGCAGCATGGCGTTAAGTGTTGCGTGAACGGGGAGTTGTCACGCAGACGAAGAGTTTTAACTCGCGGTTTTGCTGTCGCATCCCGCTGACAAATAATAGCCGTATTGTATTTATTAAAAAAGTACCTCCTATTATCAGTTAGTTACGGATGATAGGAGGTTTTTATTTTATGACAAAAAGCAAAAAGCAAATAGCACTTTTTAAAATTATTTTAACCGCAATTCTTATTGCTCTTAATGTAATATTAGAAAGATTTTTAGCCTATTCGGTATGGAACCAGACCATAAGTTTTGGATTTATCACCGTCGCCTTTGCCGCCGCATTTTTAGGTGCGCCCTATGCCGTGGCTGTTGCAGGCTTTGGTGATTTGATAGGCTCACTGCTGTTTCCGTTTGGAGCATATTTCCCAGGCTTTACGGTAACAAACTGCATTTACGGACTAATACTTGCAGAGTTTATTTACAAAAACGCAACACCTGTCAAAATTGTGATTTGCGTAATTTTAAATAAAATCACCTGCTCGTTGATACTAAATACCCTTTGGATCTCTATTATGTATCGCGGAGGCATTGATGCATTCTTTGTGGTGCTTACAACAAGACTTATAGGCACGGCAATTTCGGCGGCTATCGAGCTTGTTGTTCTTTTGCTTATTTTCTCTGACAAAAGCAAATTACGAACGGTACTTGGAAAAGCTATTAAAAGAATAATCTAAAAAACGAAGCCCACGATTTAAAAATCGTGGGCTTCACTTTTTATTTCCATTTAAAATCACTGCACAGCAATGTGGTTTTGTCGTTTTGTACGGTAAGGATTCCTCCGCCGATAGACGCATTTTTTTCGCTTTCATCAGCAAGCATTATCTTACATTCACAAGGCTTTACTGCAGTAATAAAGGGTATATGCCCTGCCATTACGGCAAGTTCACCCTCGGTACCGCGAACAATCAAAACTTCCGTCTGCTCATCAAATACGTTGCCGTCGGGGGTAGATATTATAAGGTTATAGGTGTTCATTATTTTGTTACCTTCTTTGCCTTTTCTACCGCCTCATCAATAGTGCCAACGAATAAAAATGCGCTTTCGGGCAGGTCATCGTGCTTGCCCTCAATAATCTCTTTAAAACCGCGAACGGTTTCGGCAATGGGTACATAAGTACCCTCTATACCGATAAACTTTTCAGATACGTGGAACGGCTGCGATAAGAAACGTTGAATCTTACGTGCGCGGCCAACCAACAGTTTGTCGTCGTCGGAAAGTTCATCCATACCCATAATGGCGATAATATCCATAAGTTCGTTATAACGCTGAAGTATACGCTGTACCTCACGTGCAACGGTGTAATGCTCTTCACCCAAAACCTCGGCAGACAAAATTCGGCTTGTCGATTCAAGCGGGTCAACCGCAGGGTAAATACCTTGTGACGCTATATTACGCGATAAAACGGTAGTAGCATCAAGGTGAGCAAACGTGGTAGCGGGAGCCGGGTCGGTAAGGTCATCGGCAGGCACGTAAACTGCCTGTATAGATGTGATAGAACCTTTTTTAGTAGAAGTGATACGCTCTTGCAAAGCGCCCATTTCGGTAGCCAAAGTCGGCTGATAACCAACGGCTGACGGCATACGTCCCAAAAGCGCGCTAACCTCACTACCTGCCTGTGTAAAGCGGAAAATGTTATCTATAAACAACAATACATCCTGATTTTCTTGGTCACGGAAATATTCTGCCATAGTAAGACCCGAAAGTCCTACGCGCATACGCGCGCCGGGCGGCTCGTTCATCTGACCGTATACAAGCGCGGTTTTCTCTAAAACGCCCGATT
>CAYOVQ010000106.1:0-4133 GCA_964407485.1 uncultured Ruminococcus sp. | reverse complement strand
AGATGCTGATACGAATTATCGTTTCGGCAGTTTTGATGATAGGCTTAAACTTTATACATATTGACGGAATAACTCGTTTTCTTTTATATCTCGTGCCGTATCTTATTGTGGGATATGACATTCTTATTAAAGCCGCAAAAGGTATTGCAAACCGTCAGGTATTTGATGAAAACTTTTTAATGGCTATTGCCACAATTGGCGCTATGATTATAGGACTTGCAGATAGTGGCGACTACGTTGAGGCGATTGCCGTTATGCTGTTTTATCAAACAGGCGAGTTGTTCCAAAGTTATGCGGTGGGCAAAAGCCGTAAAAACATATCCGCGCTTATGGATATTCGCCCTGACTATGCAAACATAGAAACCGACGGCGGTATTGCACAGGTTGATCCCGATGAAGTGGCTATCGGTACGGTTATAGTTGTGCGACCTGGCGAAAAGGTGGCTATCGACGGCATAGTGATAGACGGTGCGTCATCTCTTGACACCGCCGCATTAACGGGCGAGAGTCTGCCGCGCGACATAAAAGTCGGGGATGAGATTATCAGCGGTTGCATAAATATGACGGGCGTTCTTAAAATTCGCACTACCAAAGAATTTGGCGAATCAACTGTGTCAAAGGTGTTGGATTTGGTAGAAAACGCAAGTTCGCGAAAATCTAAATCAGAAAACTTTATTACTAAATTTGCAAAGGTCTACACACCTGCGGTGTGTTTTAGTGCATTAGCGGTAGCGATAATACCGCCGATAGTAAATATTCTTTTTTTAAACGGCGTTGCAAATTGGAGTGTTTGGGTGTACCGCGCGTTGTCGTTTTTGGTTGCAAGTTGTCCGTGCGCGTTGGTGGTAAGTATTCCGTTAAGTTTCTTTGCAGGCATAGGTGGCGCCAGCAAAGAGGGTATACTTATAAAAGGTTCAAACTATTTGGAGGCACTATCTCAAACCGATTGTGTTGTTTTTGATAAAACAGGCACATTAACCAAAGGTGTGTTTGAGGTTGCGGAAATTTATAATAATGACATATCAAAAGAAAAGTTGCTTGAATATGCCGCCCTTGCCGAGAGTGCGTCTTCACACCCTATCAGTAAAAGTATCGGACGGGCTTACGGTAAAGAGCTTGATATTCATAGAGTAAGTAATATAGAAGAGATAAGCGGCAACGGCGTTACGGCAACGGTTGACGGTGTTAGTGTTGCTGTGGGCAATGATAAACTAATGAACAAGTTGGGTGTTGAATATACCTGCTGTGAAAAAATAGGAACGATTGTTCACATAGCGGTGGACAAAAAATATGAGGGATATATCGTTATATCTGACGTTATTAAACCAACATCGCAAAAGGCGATAGAGTCACTAAAAAAAGTGGGAATAAAAAATACTGTTATGCTAACCGGTGACAACTCGCGGATTGCAAACAGCACAGCGCAAACGCTCGGTATAAACAGCGTTTACAGCGAGTTGCTACCTGCTGACAAGGTAGCAAAGGTAGAGCAGTTGCTGGGCGAAAAATCTTCAAAATCAAAACTTGCTTTTGTGGGTGACGGTATAAATGACGCGCCTGTGTTATCACGTGCTGACATAGGTATCGCAATGGGTGGTATAGGCTCTGATGCCGCGATAGAAGCGGCAGACGTCGTGCTTATGGATGATGACCCTGTAAAGATTACAAAGGCAATCAAAATTTCGCGCAAGTGCATCAAAATTGTTTATCAAAACATTGTGTTTGCAATAGCAGTCAAGGTGCTGGCGCTAATTCTCGTTGCGGTGGGAATTGCAAATATGTGGATTGCAGTTTTTGCCGACGTTGGTGTTGCGGTTATTGCCGTGCTTAACGCTATTCGCGCTATGTTTGTTAAAAATTTATAAAGCTTTAAAGATGTCGCGGTCTTGCGACATCTTTTTTGTTTTTTTATTTACACATTGCGACATAGTTTTTGCCTTTAGCATTATATAATATTAGTGCGGGGTGATAAAATGGTCGTCTATGCAGACATACTTATTCTTGTTAATTTTACAGTAGACTATTTTTTGCTTTTGCTGACTTCGCGATTTTTACATAAAAAGCCTCGCCTGTGGCGGCTGCTTTTATCGGCTTTGGTGGGCGGGCTTTTTTCGCTTTACATATTTGTGCCGCAAACTAATTTTTTTGTCGAAATAACAGTACATATTTTTATGTGTTGCATTATGTGTCTTATTGCGTTCGGTATGCACGGAGTAAAAGATTTTTTTAGATGCGTTGTCGTGCTTTTTGCCGTAAATTTTGCTTACAGCGGCGCAATGATTGCGGTATGGTACATATTTAAACCTTATGGAATGGTGATAAATAATTCTGTAATTTATTTTAATATATCACCACTTTTTTTGATTTTGTTTTCTGTTATAGGCTATTTTGCGGTGTTAATTTTGAGAAGAATTTTGCAAAAAACCTTTCCCCAAAGCACAAAGTGCGAGGTTCTGGTTTACTGTCGCGATAAAAAACTCTCGCTTTGCGGTATTGCCGATACGGGCAACTCGCTGAAAGACATTTTTGGCGTATCACAGATACTTATAACCGAAAGTTATATTGTTGAGGCGCTTTTGGGTGAGGAAATGCAAAATCCCGCCCGTTTTAGAGCGATACCTTGCGGCACCGTTGCGGGTGAAAGATTGCTTGACGGCTACCGCATAGATAAAGCCGAAATAAATTATAACAAACGTAAATTTGAATTTAAAAACTGTATACTGGCGGTGGCACACGCGTCGCTTGACGATTGCCAAATTATAATAAATCCTGAAAATTTGAACTGACTGTGGGGCTGTATATATGAATATAAAAAATCTCTTTAATAAACTTTTTATAAAACTTTTTGGAAAACGCGCCGTTTATTATATAAACGGACCCGAAACCCTGCCTCCGCCGCTTACGGCAGATGAAGAGGCAGAACTGCTTAATAATCCAAGCGAGCAATCAAAAGACAAACTTATTGTACACAATTTGCGCCTTGTGGTGTATATTGCGCGCAAGTTTGATACCGCTCCTACGGGAATAGAAGATTTAATATCCATAGGTACAATAGGTCTTATAAAGGCAGTAAACACCTTTTGTCCCGAACGGAATATAAAACTTGCGACATATGCGTCGCGTTGCATCGAAAATGAGATTTTAATGCATCTGCGCAAGGTATCATCGAGGCGAAACGAAATATCTATTGATGAGCCGCTTAACACCGATTGGGACGGTAACGAACTGCTTTTGTCAGATGTTTTAGGCAGTGACGGTGATGAGGTAGGCCGCGGCATAGAGCAAGAGGATGAACGCCATCAGTTGAACGGTTTTGTAAGCGGTTTGCCGCCGCGAGAACGTCAGATTATGGAAATGCGTTTTGGTATGAACGGTTACCCCGAATATACACAAAAGCAGGTCGCGGATACATTAGGCATTTCGCAGTCATACATATCACGCCTTGAAAAAAGAATTATAGTTAAACTCAAAAAGCAGATTGAAAAAGCAATATGATTAGTGTAAAATGTATTTGGTGATAGCGTTGAAATATTTGGCTCTATATCTTTTGTTTATAAATATTGTATCGGTAATAATATGCTTGACAGATAAATTAAAAGCCCGAACGGGTAGTTGGCGTGTGTCCGAAAAAACTCTTTTTACTTTAAGCGTTGCAGGCGGCAGTGTCGGTATGTATGTTACAATGTGTCTGATACGTCACAAAACAAAGCATAAGCGTTTTATGATAGGTATTCCGATAATAATATTTGTTCAAACTGTTATTTTACTGTGGCTTTTACATATAGTGGCTTGACAAAATATATAATGTGAGATAAAATAAATAAAACAAAATATTCTTCGGGGCGGGGTGAAATTCCCCACCGGCAGTAAAGCCTGCGAGCCTTTTTAGGTTGATTTGGTGTAATTCCAAAGCCGACGGTACAGTCCGGATGGTAGAAGAAGAATTTATGCTATAAATTTCCACGCCCCCACATATTTGTGGGGCGTTTTTCTTTTTAAAATAAAGTCTCATCTCTAATGTTACTTTTGAGATTCTTCGCGACTAAAGTCGCTCTGAATGACAAATGGGTATAGCTGTATCTTCTGTATGTCATTCAGAGCGAAGCGAAGAATCTTAAAGACTGAATTATATC
>CAYOVQ010000105.1:0-4150 GCA_964407485.1 uncultured Ruminococcus sp. | reverse complement strand
TTATCTACAAAAAAGTATTTTGCGGCATAATACTCGTTACACCAATCAAGTATGGTTGCCTCTTTGCCCAAGATTTCACAGGTGGGCTTTGAGGTAAGTATTGCGCGGTTAGAACTTGATGCATAAACTTCGTCGATGCCGTGTAATGCTAATCGCTTTGCAACGGCCTCTGCCTGACGGTGTCCAAGCGGAGTTAAACTGTCGGGATTATAAATCGGGTCACCGTGTCTTACATAATATAAAAGCATATCTTTTTCTCCTTTTAAATTCTCGCTACACCGCTTTTTTGCGCGGCATCGGCTACGGCAGCCGCTACCGTTGGCGCAATACGTTTATCAAAAGCGCGCGGTAATATGTACTCGGCGCAAAGTTCGCTGTCATCTACAAGTGATGCAATAGCGTGACTTGCCGCGGTTAACATTTGCTTATTTATATCGCTTGCCCTTACGTCAAGCGCGCCGCGGAATATACCCGGGAAAGCGAGCACGTTATTTATCTGGTTAGCAAAATCAGACCTACCTGTGCCTACCACAGCCGCGCCGCCTGCAAGCGCCTTATCGGGCATAATCTCGGGCACGGGGTTTGCCATTGGAAATACTATCGCGCCGCTGTTCATTGAGGCAATCATTTGGGGGCTTACAATATTGGGCGCTGACACACCGATAAACACGTCGGCGCCGCGCATAACATGGGCAAGATCTCCCTTTTCACAGTTGGGGTTTGTAATTTTTGAAAGCGTGGTATGCGCCTCGTTAAGATTTTGCATACCCTCATATATAGCGCCCGACTTATCGCACATTATAAGGTTTTTAAGCCCTAAATCAAGCAGATGCTCACCAATAGCGGTACCCGCGGCGCCTGCGCCGTTGATAACGCATTTTATATCGGCAATATTTTTACCCACAACCTTTAACGCGTTAATAAGCGCGGCGGCAACCACAACGGCTGTACCGTGCTGGTCATCGTGAAAAACGGGTATATCGCAAATTTCTTTTAATTTTCGTTCTATCTCAAAGCATCGGGGCGCGGCAATATCCTCAAGATTTATTCCGCCAAACGAGCCCGATAGCAGATATACTGTGCGAACGATTTCGTCAATATCCTGTGACTTTATACAAAGCGGAAAGGCATCTACCCCTGCAAACTCTTTAAAGAGTACGCATTTGCCCTCCATTACGGGCATACCTGCTTCGGCGCCGATGTCGCCAAGACCCAACACCGCGCTACCGTCGGTTATAACCGCCACCAAGTTGCTGCGGCGGGTAAGTTCATAAGATTTATTTATATCCTTTTGTATTTCGAGACAAGGCTCGGCAACACCGGGCGTGTACGCAAGCGACAAAGACTCGCTGTCGGTGACGGGTGTTCGTGATACAACCTCTATCTTGCCCTGCCACTCATAATGCTTTTTTAGTGACTCTTGTTTTATATCCATTAATATGCTCCAAAAAATTATTTTTGCTTCCTTGTAATTGCAATCATAAACGGTATTGCCAAAAGCGGAAAGATTGCGCCCGACAAAATACCCATTTTCATACTTAACTGTTCGGCAGTAAGCGACAAACCGTTTACCAAACTGCTCACTTAAGGATGTGATAACACGGTGTCGGTAACAACACCTAAAAGTTGAGTACCTATCGCCGCCTGCCGCCACCAACATTTAAATGTTTGCGGTATATGTCTCCCATTTAAGACAGACATATTTTATTTTATTATTCTATCCCCAAAAGTTTTTGCGCGTTTTTGTGTGTGATTTTATCCATATTGTCTTGTGTAAGACCTAAAGAGTCTAACAACCGCATCTCCATATCAGCAGTATGCCACGGAGTATCTGTACCAAAAAGCATTTTATCTGGTGTATGAAGTTCCATAATCTTTTCGGCATAATATTTTGGCATCATAGAATAACCAAACGACACGTCAAAATATATATCCTTACCGCAAAGATGCTCAACAACCGCCTCATTGCAGTTGACACCGCCCCAATGCGCCGCAACCACGGGTGTGCTGAACCACTCAAGCGCACGAGCCATCTTTTCGGGTGTCGCGCCATACGGCGGCGCAAAACCATAGTCAAACCCCGCATGAAAAACGGTAATAAGACCTAAATCGGATATTTTTTTATAAAGCGGTTTTAGTCGCTCGTCATCAACGTTAAAACCCTGATAATCGGGATGCAGTTTTACACCCAAAAGACCTAGTTCTTTTATTCTTTCCAATTCTTCAAGCGCATCCTCGCTGAACGGAAAAACCGAGCCAAACGAAAAAATATCTTTTCCGTTATTTATAGCTGCGGCAAAATCGTTAACACTTTTTTGTTGGTGCGCGTTTGTTGCGATATTAAGTACAACAGATATATCTACTTTGCCCTTTTTCATCGACTCTTTAAGCCCTGCGACTGTGCCGTTGGTATGCGGCTCGAGCCCACCCGAAACAAAGGCGAGTTTTTGTATAGCGCGTTCGGCTATTTTATCAGGAAAACAATGTGTGTGAAAATCTATAAGCATTTTAAAACCTTCTTTTAGAGATATTAAATTTATTATCTCCCGTTACAAATACAAAATTCGGCGCAGCGAATTATGCGCCACGCCGAACCGTTTTACTTAGTGTGCTTTGCGCCACTCGTCAGCCTTTTCGGCAGACATTCTTTTAATATTTTCTTCAGGATAAATTGAATCGGCACCGCCGTTTACATAAAGAAAATATTTACCGCTTTCGGTTACATAAAGGCTTTCTTCATAACCGTCGCTATCACCGAACGCACCATATGTATGCTTTTTGATAAGCGCCGCGGTCTCGGTATCATATTCTACCTTGCAAATAATCTTTTTCATCTTTTTTTCTCCTTTAAAAATTTCATTTATATTATTATATATTATCAGTTTAAAAATTTCAACTGTAAACTATTCCATGACGGATATAAAAAGATAAAACTCCCGCTTTTAAAACGGGAGTTTTGTCCTTTAAAGTGAATTTTCTTTTGTGAACTTAATAAGCTCGTCAACGGTGGTAAATGCAAGACCAACTACTGTGTCAGCCGCGCCGTAATATATTGCAATTCTGCCTGTGTCGGCATCACAAAGAGTAGATACCGGGAACACTACGTTGTCTACGTCACCTACGCGTTCGTACAATTCACGAGGGCTTAAAATATAGTCCCTTGTGCGATAAAGCACCTTTGACGGATTATCAATATCAAGCAGTGCCGCACCCGCATAATAACAAAGTCCGTTACAAGTGCCCTTTACACCGTGGTAAATAAGCAACCAGCCCTCATCAGTCTCGATAGGTGTAGGACCTCCACCAACCTTACCGCTTTGCCAACCACCTGCCGGTGTCATAACAAGACGGTGTTTTCCCCAATAGGTAAGGTCCGGACTTTCACTGCTGTAGATACTACCATTACCAAGTGTTCCGTGGCCTGCTTCGGATGGGCGTGAAAACATAATATATTTCCCGTTTATCTTGCGTGGGAAAAGTACACCGTTACGGTTATATGGCAAAAATGCATTTTCCATACGATAAATTTTTTCAAAATCGTCGGTATATGCCATACCAATGGTTGGGTCCCAGTTTGACATACCTGTGCACCATATTATGTAGTATCTGCCATCTATTTCACAAACGCGAGGATCATAGCCGTAAACATAAGGCACACCCTCTATTTCGTTTTCAAACTTAAATGGCTCATCCTCTATTTCCCAGTGAATACCGTCCTTACTTTTTCCTTTGTATAAAAGCGGTAACATATCGGTGCGGTCGCAACGGAATACTCCACGAAACTCACCTTTATATTCAACAACCGAACTATTAAAAAGTGTGTTAGCCTTTTTTATATCCTTGTATGAAAGAATTGGATTTTCACTATATCTCCAAACAACCTCATCACAACCCTCGGGTCTGTCCTGCCAGGGCATATTGGGGATTGATTTTCCGTTAACTACTTTTGCCATAATGTCAGCTCCTTTAAATGTTTTAATAGGCTAATTTAAATATACTATACATCGGTAATATTTTCAAGAAAAACAAAACAAACTATTTACTTTTTTTTTGAAAATTGTATAATTAAAATGTAATCTTTTTGAAAAGAGGTTGTTTTATGATTGATTCTGTAATTTTAAAAGACACTTGCCGCGAGGATTGGCCCGAA
>CAYOVQ010000104.1:0-4179 GCA_964407485.1 uncultured Ruminococcus sp. | reverse complement strand
AGGCATCGAATTTGTACAACCTTTTCAAACAAATAAGGACTTGCCGAAGCAAGTCCTTATTTGTTTGTGTTTGTGTCCGCAGGACACAACATCGTTTCGCGACGCAAACAAACACATTCTATTTGACATATATATAATAAATTGATATAATTTTTTAAGACTAGTATCAGGCGGGTCAGGTCTGACTCTCCATTGCTTAAAATAAGGAGAAATTTAAAAATGTCCCCACTTAAAATTTTACAGCCCGAAAGAGTATTTTACTTTTTTGAAAAACTATCCTCTATTCCTCGTGGTTCAGGTAATATGACCGACGTCGCGCAGTTCTGCGAGGATTTTGCAGTGTCGCACGACCTTAAATATATACGCGACGGCGCCGACAACGTTGTGATATACAAAAACGGCACTGTCGGTTATGAAAAAAGTGAGCCAATAATTTTGCAGGGGCATCTTGATATGGTGTGCCAAAAAACGCCCGACTGCAATATAGATTTTGCTAAAGACGGGCTGCGTTTATACATCGACGGTGATTTTATAAAGGCGCGCGGCACAACTTTGGGCGCCGATAACGGAATTGCGGTTGCTATAGTGCTGGCAATTCTTGAAGACACTACCCTTGCCCATCCTCCGATTGAAGCGGTGTTCACCGTTGACGAAGAGGTTGGTATGATAGGCGCACGCGCGCTTGATATGAGCATACTTAAAGCCAAAAGAATGATAAACCTTGATTCCGAAGAAGACGGCACCGTTACGGTGTCATGCGCAGGCGGCAGTGATTTTGTCGCTAATATACCGCTTGTAAAACGCAAGGTTTACGGCACGCGTATATCTATTGATATAACAGGTCTTAAAGGCGGACATTCGGGCGTTGACATCAACAAAAACCGAGTTAACGCTAATATAATAGCAGGCAGAATTTTAAACCAACTTGAAAAAGATTTTGATTTTAATGTCATCAGCATAAACGGCGGCGATAAAGCAAATGCCATACCAAACCGTTGTGTTACAGAACTTTGCGTTGCCAATGCAAATATTTTTTGTGATGCCGCTAAAAAATACGTTAGCATTATTAAAGAAGAAATCGCCGACCGCGAGCCTGATTTTGACGTAATAATATCTGCAAAAGACAAGTCAGAGTGCGATGCGCTTGACCTATCTACAAAAGAAAAATTAATTCAAATTTTGCTTTGCGCGCCAAATGGCATTACCGAAATGAGCGCTTGTGTTAACGGTCTTGTAGAGACCTCGCTTAATCTTGGAATTCTTACAACCAATGAGGATTGCGTTTATATGCAATTTGCGCTTCGCAGTAACAAGCAGTCGGCGCTTGTATTTTTAGAAGAAAAACTTGCGGCATTTTTTAAAATTTTTGAGTTACCTTATAAAACATTCGGTCACTATCCCCCATGGGAATTTAACAAAAACTCGCTTTTGCGTGATACCTATTGCTCGGTTTATACCGAAATGTTTGGCGAGGCTCCCAAGGTTGAAACTATTCACGCGGGGCTTGAATGCGGTGTTTTTGCAGACGCAATACAAAATTTTGACTGCATCGCCATTGGTCCTGCGCTTTACGATGTGCACACCACACGTGAAAAATTAAGCATTTCTTCTACCCAAAATCTTTATGACACAATTATAAAAATATTGGAAAAACTAAAATAGAACTATTAATTTTAAGGAGATTTTATGGACAATAAAACAGAATTTAAACCGTATATAGCGGCAGAAAAAATCACACCTGAATTAACCGTTACCTCTATTATTATGGGCGTTTTGCTTGCTGTAATATTCGGCGCGGCAAATGCATATCTGGGTCTGCGTGTCGGCATGACAGTGTCGGCTTCAATACCCGCGGCAGTTATTGCAATGGGCGTTATACGCATACTGCTTCGCCGCAACTCTATACTCGAAAGCAATCTTGTGCAGACCATAGGCTCTGCAGGCGAGTCGCTTGCGGCTGGCGCAATTTTTACACTACCTGCATTGTTTTTGTGGGCAAGTGAGGGCAAAATGGACAAGCCAAATCTTGTAGAGATTACCCTTATCGCGCTTATAGGCGGCTTGCTGGGCGTATTTTTTATGATACCGCTTCGCAACGCGCTGATTGTTAAAGAACACGGCACTCTGCCCTACCCCGAGGGCACCGCTTGCGCCGAGGTGTTGCTTGCAGGTGAAAAGGGCGGCGCCAATGCGTCAACCGTTTTTGCAGGCATGGGCTTTGCGGCGCTGTTTAAATTTATTATCGACGGCTTAAAACTTGTATCGGGCGAGATTTCGGTGCGTGTTAAAGGCTTTGCAGGTGAAATAGGCACACAAATTTACCCCGCAGTTATGAGCGTTGGCTACATCTGCGGCGCGCGTATTTCGTCATATATGTTCGCTGGCGGCGTGTTAAGTTGGCTGGCGCTGATACCTATGATTGTGCTTTTTGGCGGCGACAGTACCCTCTATCCTGCAGCACAGCCTATTAGTGAACTTTATGCCACAGGTGGCGCCAGTGCGGTGTGGAGTAATTATATCCGCTATATCGGCGCGGGTGCTTTGGCGGCAGGCGGAATTGTAAGCCTTATAAAATCACTGCCGCTTATTGTTAAAACCTTTGGAGGCGCTATAAAAAACATGAAAGGCTCGGACGCGGCATCAAGCGAACGCACCGCGCGTGATATTAACCTTAAAATAGTAATTATCGCTATTTTGGCGCTTACAATCCTTATCTGGTTAATTCCCGCTATTCCCGTGTCACTGCTTGGCGCGTTTATTATAGTAGTTTTCGGGTTCTTTTTTGCAACCGTTTCCTCGCGAATGGTGGGTCTTGTAGGCAGTAGTAACAATCCCGTTTCGGGTATGGCAATCGCAACCTTGCTTATTGCCACCCTTATACTCAAAGTTACGGGCGCTGACGGTGTTACAGGTATGAGCAGTGCGATAGCCATAGGTTCTGTTATCTGCATTGTATCGGCTATTGCGGGGGACACCTCACAAGACCTTAAAACAGGTTATATTTTGGGCGCGACACCCCGAAAACAGCAAATAGGCGAAATCATCGGTGTTGTGGCGGCAGCATTGGCTATCGGCGGCACACTTTATCTGTTGGACAGCGCTTGGGGTTTTGGCTCTGACGAATTAGGCGCGCCACAGGCTACGCTTATGAAACTTATTGTCGAGGGTGTTATGGGCGGCGATCTGCCTTGGGGACTTGTGTTTATCGGCGCATTTATTGCCATAGTTGTAGAACTTATCGGCATTCCTGTGCTACCATTTGCAATTGGTGTTTATCTGCCTGTTCAACTTAACGCTTGCATTATGGTGGGCGGTCTTATACGTTTAGCGTTTGACAAATTAAAGAGACCCGACAAAGAAAGAGTTGTTAACGATGGTATACTTTTCTGCTCGGGTATGATAGCGGGCGAGGGCCTTGTGGGTATAGCGTTGGCGCTTCTTGCCGTGTTTGGCATAGATAAAGCGCTCAATCTTTCAGAAAAACTGGGTATCCCTGCTATTGTCTCTGACCTTGGCGGTCTGGTGTTTTTTGCAATTATTATCTTTACCGTTTTAAAATTTACCGTATTTAAAAAGCGTGAAAAAACAAATGAAGAACTATAAAACAAATGACAACTTTCTCGAAAAAATACCCTCTCACAAAGAGGGGCTTCGCTGGTCTGCCGATTTGCACGGCAATATCACGTTAGAGGTAGAAAACAAAGGTCTTGCTAATTTTTTGGCGCAAAAACTTCTAAAAAAGCCGCGCATCAGTTATATTCATCTTGACGATATGGGCAATTTTATCTGGCCGCTTATCGACGGCAAGCGCGATATAATTGCCATAGGCGCGCTTGTACACGAGCATTTTGGCGACAAGGCAGAACCCCTTTACCCCCGCCTTGCGCAGTATGTTAAAACTCTTGAAAGCAATGGATTTATAACTGTTTTACATTAATTGTCGCAAACAAAGTCTTCTCCCTAAGGAGAAGTCTTTTGAAATGTAATTTTTTAAAAGCACCATGACATACGGTTGATTTTAAGTTTAGCCAAACAACTAAAAACTTTAATTTGGAGATAATTTTTTTATGCGAACAAGTGGAATTTTAATGCCAATATTTTCACTGCCGTCGCCTTATGGCATAGGCACGTTTGGCAAAGCGGCTTTTGATTTTGTCGATTTTTTAAAGGCAGGCAGTC
>CAYOVQ010000103.1:0-4193 GCA_964407485.1 uncultured Ruminococcus sp. | reverse complement strand
AAAGCAACCGTTGAAAAACAAGGCTATAAGGTGCTTGGCATAGAATAAATTTTAAGGGACTGTAAATTTATACAGTCCCGTTATTATTTGCTTGAAAAAAGAACAATAATCTAATATAATAGCATTGTATATAAGAAAACAAAGGTAGGTGGCAAAATGGGTAGAATTATAGGTCGCATAGCCGACTTTATCCGTGAAACAGACAAGCTTATGGTTATACTATGCGTATTTGCCACAAGCTACGGATGTCTTGCCGTATATTCGGCAACGAGATATCTTGATACCTTGCGTCCGCTGCTCGTGCAGATAATAGGTATGGTTGTAGGAATTGCAGCCGCAATCGTTATATCAAGTATAGATTTTGATAAATTTTCTAAATATTGGTATTTGTTTGTGTTGTTGGGCGTAATACCCGTAATACTTACCTTTTTTATAGGTTGGGCGCCTGAAGGTACTGACGATAAGGCATGGCTTGATTTAGGTTTTACCACCTTTCAACCGTCAGAGCTTTTAAAGATATGCTTTATTATTACATTTGCCACCCATTTGAGCAAGGTAAAACCAAGTATTAACAAGCTGAAAACTTTAATTCCTGTTTGTTTGCACGGTGCATTTCCCGTGTTACTGATACATTTTCAGGGTGACGACGGTACGGCGCTTGTTTTTGCCGTTATGGTGCTTTGTATGATGTGGGCGGCAGGTGTTTCGTGGAAATATTTTGTATTGGCGTTCACATTGCTTATTGCCTGTTCGCCGCTTATTTATTTTGTAATTATGAACGATGAACAGCGTGCTCGACTTATAAATATGTTTGATATCGAATCAGATATTATGGGCGCTACCTATCAGCCATACCGCGGACGTATGGCGCTTGCTAACGGGGGACTAAGCGGACAAGGTCTGTTTAACGGTAGTCTTACTCAAGTAGGCGGCGTTCCCGAAGGACAAAACGACTTTATATTTGTAAGCATCGGTGAGGAATTAGGCTTCCTTGGTTGTATGGTGGTTCTAATTGTGCTTGCGGCAATTAGCTTTAGAGCGGTTAATATTGCTCGAAATTGTAACAGACAAAACGGTAAAATAATGTGCGTGGGATTTTTTGGTATGATGCTTGCGCAAATTATAATGAATGTCGGTATGTGTGTGGCGTTGCTCCCTGTAATTGGTGTAACATTGCCTTTCTTTAGCGCGGGCGGTACCTCGCTTATTTGTATGTATCTGGGTGTAGGACTTGTGCTTAGTGTTTACAAGCATCGGAACACAAGAACGCTTTATTTAAGAGATAAGGGATAATGTTATGCGAGTTTATGAAAATCCGCTAAAAACCAGTGAGAACCGTTGCGCGCCTCGCAGTTATTATATCCCGACAGGTGCGTCGGAGTATAATTTGCTAAACGGCGAGTGGAATTTTAAATATTTTGAGCGTGACATTGATGCGCCTAAAATCATTGATAACTGGGATACTATACCCGTGCCGTCTTGCTGGCAAACCCAGGGTTATGACATAGTAAACTACACCAACTATGAATATCCTTATCCTGTAGATATGCCTTATGTACCCGACGATAACCCCTGCGGCATTTATATGCGCACATTTGATATCAAAAAAATCTGGGGTAAGGTCTACTTCGTGCTTGAGGGTGTGTCATCCTGTGCGTTTGTTTACATAAACGGCAGATATGTCGGATTTACACAGGGAAGTCATTTGCAAGCCGAATTTGATATAACCGATTTTGTAAGGCAGGGTAAAAATGAGATAGTTGTAAAGGTGCTTAAATGGTGCTGTGGCAGTTATCTTGAAGATCAGGACTTTTTCAGAATGAACGGAATTTTCCGTGATTGTTATATATTACAGCGCCCGCTTGACCATATAACCGACGTGTCGGTTACGGTTTTTGACGGCAAAATCACTGTTGATGTTGGCAAGGATGCAATAGTTTCGCTTTATGACACAAGCGGTAATTTTGTTAGCACGCAAGGCGGCGAAAGCGTTATCTTTAATATAGAAAAGCCTGTTTTTTGGAATGCCGAAAAACCGCGTCTTTATACTGTAAAAATCGAGCGTGACGGTGAGATAATTACCCAGAAGACAGCATTCAGAACTATTAAAATCTCAAGCGACCGCGAGTTGCTTATAAACGGTGTACCCGTAAAACTTTACGGTGTGAATCACCACGACACAAGTTCTGTGGGCGGTTGGTATCAGACTGATGAAGAATTACTTCAGGATATTAAGTTGATGAAAAAACTTAACATCAACTGCGTGCGCACTTCGCACTATCCGCCAACACCTAAATTTCTTGAAATGTGCGACGAATACGGTCTTTATGTTGTGCTTGAAACCGATATCGAGGCGCACGGCTTTATAAACCGTTTTGCTTCACAGAATTATGAATATACCGAGCCCGACGGCAACTGGCCGAGTACGCACCCCGATTGGAAGACAGAGCACCTTGAACGTATGCGCCGCGCTGTAGAGCGTGATAAAAACCACGTTAGCATTATAATGTGGTCATTGGGTAACGAGTCGGCTCACGGTAAAAATTTTGACGCTATGGCAGAGTATGTACGTTCGCTTAATGACCAAAGACTCTGTCATTGGGAAAACTGTTGCAGACAGGGTATGTGTGATGCTACCGATGTATACTCTCATATGTATCCGTCATTTGAGGATGTCGAGGGTTTTGCTGCAGATAAAAAAATCACAAAACCCATATTCCTTTGCGAGTATGCGCATGCTATGGGTAATGGCCCTGGCGACGTGTATTACTATACTGAACTGTTTAACAAACACAAATCACTTATAGGCGGTTGTGTTTGGGAGTGGGCAGACCACACCGTGTTAGATAAAGACGGCATTGCTCGTTACGGCGGCGATTTTGACGGTGAACTTACCAATTTTGGCAACTTCTGCTGTGACGGTATGGTTACATACGACCGCAAATTAAAGGCAGGCTCGCTTGAAGTGAAAGCGGCTTATCAGCCGATTGCTACCGAATATAAAGACGGTGTTTTAAAAATTAAAAACCGTTACAGTTTTACAAATCTTAATGAGTTTAAATTGCAGTACTTTATTACCGTTGACGGCAAAATTGCAAGTGAAAATACCGTTGTTTTAGACCTACCGCCGCTTTATGAAACACAAATAAAAATTGAACTGTCAGAGTTATATTGCAGTTATGGCGCATATCTTAACTGTCAACTTGTAAAAGATGATGATGTTATCGCCCATACCCAACACGAACTGCCTTGTAAAAAGGTAAACGATGAGGTATTGCCTTTGGCAGAGGTTAAAGAGTGTGGCGATGACTATATTATTTCGGGCGACGGATTTAGTTATGTTTTCTCGCGCCATTACGGCAATTTTTCCGATATTACAATAGAGGGCGAAAAACAAATTTGCGATATAATTAAACTTACGTCTTGGCGTGCGCCAACCGATAATGACCGCAAGGTAAAAATGAACTGGGGTCACTATAACGCATGGCAGGGTGAAGGTTATAATATTCACTTTGGCAAAATTTATGAATGTTGTTGCAAAAACAATGCGATAACTGTCAAAGGCGCGGTATCAGGCGTTGGTCGTATGCCGTGGATAAAGTACATACTTAATGTTAGCGTTGATGTTTGTGGTAAAATTAGCGTGTCGCTTGACGGCGATATACGTGAGAATGCACATTGGTTGCCGCGTTTGGGCTTTGAACTTGTTTTACCGCAAGAAAATGCCGATTTCAAATATTTTGGCAACGGACCGTATGAAAGTTACTGCGATATGTGTCACGCAGGATATATTGGTATGTTTGAAAGTAACGCTGACTATGAATATGTAAATTATATTCGTCCGCAAGAACACGGCAACCATACCGATGCAAATATGCTGACAGTTGGCAAAATGTGTTTTGAGGCAGAAAATTTTGAGTTTAACGTTTCATCTTACAGCACCGATGCGCTAACCAAAGCCGAGCACACAAACGAGCTTGTCAAGGACGGAAAAACACATCTGCGTATTGACTACAAGGTATCGGGCATTGGCTCTAATTCCTGTGGACCCAAACTTGAAAAATCATACCGTCTCGATGAAAAGAAGATAAACTTTAAATTTACAGTTAAACCTGTATAGTAGAGAAAAAACCGCCTTTGGCGGTTTTTTGTATTTATATTCATAATTTCTACTTTATTTCATAGCATAAATA
>CAYOVQ010000102.1:0-4240 GCA_964407485.1 uncultured Ruminococcus sp. | reverse complement strand
TTACCCGCGAGGGCGGATTTTATTTTGAAAAAGAGTATGAGGCGGCGATTAAAAAATTCGGCTTTACCGAAAGTCAAAAGCACCGCCCTTTAAGCGAGTTTTCGGGCGGTCAGCGCACCAAAATTGCGTTTTTAAAGTTGCTTTTATCAAAACCCGATTTACTACTGCTTGATGAGCCCACCAACCACCTTGATATTGAGGCGGTGTCTTGGCTTGAAGATTATATCAAAAATTATAAAAAAGCCGTGCTTATTGTATCTCATGACCGTATGTTTCTTGACAACACCGTGCAAGAAATTTACGAAATAGAGCACGGCAAAACCACACGTTACGTGGGCAACTATACAGCCTTTACAGCAAAAAAGCGTGAAAGCCGTGATTTGCAGGCAAAAGAATACACAGCGCAACAAAAAGAAATTGCGCGAATACAGGCTACTGCCGAGCGTTTTAGATATAAAGCAACAAAGGCGGCTATGGCGCAAAGCAAGTTAAAATCTATTGAGAAAATGGAAAAAATTGACGCGCCCGATGCGTATGATAACCGTACATTTAAGGCAAACCTTGAAGTGTCGGTTCAAAGCGCAAAAGAGGTGCTTACGGTAAGTAATCTGACCATAGGATTTGATACACCGCTTGCCACGCTGTCGTTTAATGTTTATCGCGGCGACCGCGTGGGTATTATAGGCGGCAACGGCAAGGGTAAATCGACACTGCTTAAAACACTTGTGGGTAAAAATTCCGCTTTGTCTGGTAGTTTCAGCACAGGCGCGCTTGTAAACGTTGGCTATTTTGATCAGCAAATGGCGCAAATACGCGGCAGTGAAACGGTGCTTGATAATATGCTATCGGCATTCCCCTCTATGACCGAATTTGAGGCGCGTAGCGCATTGGGCGCGTTCCTCTTTAGCGGAGAGGCTGTATTTAAGACAATCGATATGCTTTCAGGGGGCGAGCGTGTGCGATTGGCGCTTTGCAAACTGTTCCGCAAGTCACCGAATTTACTTATTCTTGACGAGCCTACTAACCATATGGATATAATTTCTAAGGAAACGCTCGAGGATATTTTAATGTCGTATAACGGCACACTGATTTTTGTATCGCACGACCGATATTTTGTAAAAAAACTTGCCGACCGACTTATCACATTTGAAAACGACGGCGCCCACGTACACGACTTTGGTTACGATGAGTATATGTTACGTCAGCAAAAAGAAGAAAGCGACTCAGCCACACCCGTTCAAAAATCGGAAAAGAAAGAAAAAAAGACCTATACCACACCGCTTAAAGAAAAGCAAAAACGTGAGCGCGCGCTAAAAAAAGCAGAAGAAAAAATCACCGAGTTAGAAGTAAAACTCGACGAACTTAAAATGCAACAGCAAGCGCCCGAAAATCTTGCCGATTATCAAAAGTTATCTGAACTTCAAGAGCAAATTGATACCCTTGAAACCGAATTGCTCGAGCAGATGGAAATTTGGGGAAGTTTATCAGAATAAAAAACTACTCCCTCGTCAGAGGGAGCAATTTGCTTTAATATCCCAAATTTTCATTTACCAAAATTACCGTTATTCTGTCCTTTTGGCGCTGTAATGCGCTTATAAGATAGTCGCAACAAATTCGGGTGTCTTTTTGGCATCCGTCGGCAAAATCAGGGTCGGGGTTGTTAAGCAGCGATACACAGTGTCCCAACTTTGCGCAAGGGTTGTCAATACCAAGCCGCACGCAGTTTTTGGGCGCGGCTACTTTTTTAACGCGTAAAAATGCCGATTTTAAGTCAGGAACGATTTTGTTTTTGCCTACAATCATTACAACCTTTTTAGGTCCAAACGCAATAGAGGAAACGCGGTTTGCAAAGCCGTCAACGTTTAGCAGTTCGCCGTTTTCTGTAACGGCATTAGCAGAACAAAAGAAAAAGTCGCCGCCGATTGAGGCTTTAAAACACTCTTGCTGTTCTTCGGGTGTAATTCCTTTCCTGCCCCTATCCATAAAGTAGTATTTTTGGTCGCGCAGCAACGCATCTATACCACATTCTATAACCGACATAGAGCCGCCCCAGGTTATAACGCAACCGTCAAACAGCATATCTTTGACAATTTTTACCGCATCTTCTTTTGTTTCGGCATAAAGGGGTTGCATTTTGTTTTTTTGGAGATTTTTAAAAAGTTTTTGTATCTGTTCGGTCATATTATTTTATTCCTTTCACGATAACTCCGCCGCCTAAAACAATATCGCCGTCATAAAATACTGCGGCTTGACCCGCTGACGGCGCGCGTTGCGGTGTGTCAAACTCTAATATAACGGTGTCTTTACCTGTTTGGTGAATTATACAGGGTTGCTCTTGATGGCGGTAACGCAATTTTCCTGCGGCGCGAATTCCGTCAAGATTTTCTGCGGCAATAATATTAACGCCGCGCACCTCAACCTGTTTATAAAACAAATGCTCTTCGTCGCCTAAAACTACCTCGTTTGTGTCGGCATTTTTGCTTAGCACAAACGCGTGTTTTCCAAGCGCTATGCCAAGTCCTTTTCGCTGACCTATTGTATAATGAATAACACCTTTGTGTTTGCCCAAAACTTTTCCGTCAAGGTCAAGATAATCGCCAGCGGCAAAATTTAGCCCTGTATTTCTTTCAATAAAAGCGGCATAGTCTCCGTCGGGAACAAAGCAGATATCCTGACTGTCGGATTTGCGCGCTACGCATAGGCTTAAACTTTCGGCAATTTCACGCGCTTGCGTTTTTGTGTAATCACCCAGCGGCAAAATGGTGCGTGACAGTTGGGCTTGTGTCAGACCGTAAAGCACATAAGACTGGTCTTTGGTAATATCGGCGGCTTTTTTTAGCAAATATTTGTCGCCGCATTTTTCGATTCTTGCGTAGTGACCCGTGGCAATGCTGTCAAATCCGTGCTCCGTGGCATAATCGAGCATAGCGCCAAACTTAATATTTATATTGCATTGTATACAAGGGTTTGGTGTGCGACCTGCTATATATTCATTTATAAAATAGTCTATGACGTGTGTTTTAAACAGGTCTTTTAACTCTAAAACACTGTGGTCGAGGCCAAGTTTTTTGCATACGTCAGCGGCATCCGCGGATTCGCGGTTAAATTTTTCTATCATAGCAGAATTGCCGCCGTCATAAAGTTGCAGGGTAATGCCCGCGGCATCGTTTTCGCGTGAGATAAGCGCCGCCGCTGTGGCGGAATCAACGCCGCCACTCATACCTATTAGGGTTTTCATTAAATCACTTCTTTTTCTTGTGAATGTTCCGTATTGTCTTCTTTTTCTTTTGCGGCGGTCTATTTTGACCGCCTTTATTGTTTATCGCCGTTTTATCGGGCGCAACAAGGCAGTTTTTGCCGTAACCTATAAGGTCGGTTCTACCCGCCTTGCGTAATGCCGACAGCACAAACTGACGGTTTTCGGGTTTATAGTATTGCAGTAGCGCGCGCTGCTGCGCCTTTTCTTCGGGAGTGCGCGGAACATAAACCTTTTGCATTGTCATAGGATTAAGTCCCGTATAGAACATACAGGTCGAAATCGTACCGGGGGTGGGGTAAAAATCCTGCACCTGTTCGGGATGCAATCCCTCTTTTTTAAGAAACAGTGACAGTTCAATAGCGTCGTTTATGGTGCTACCTGGATGTGACGACATAAGATACGGCACCAAAAACTGCTTTTTGCCTGTCTTTTCGGTAAGTTCATAAAAACGTTTTTTGAATTTTTCATAAACGTTTATGTGCGGTTTACCCATACAGTCAAGCACACGGCCAGAGCAATGCTCGGGCGCTACCTTTAGTTGACCGCTTACGTGATGCTCGACCAGTTCTTCAAAAAATTCCTCGTCTTTATCTGCAATAAGGTAGTCAAAACGAATACCCGAGCGGATAAAGATTTTTTTGATTTTAGGAAGTTTGCGCAGTTTACGCAAAAGGTCAAGATAATCGCTGTGATCCACCTCTACGGCGGGGCACATTGTGGGCGCTAAACACTTTTTATCCTTGCAAGCGCCGCGCGCAAGTTGACCTTTACAACTGGGCGCGCGAAAATTGGCGGTAGGTCCGCCTATATCGTGAATATATCCCTTAAAATCGGGCATATCGGTGATTTTTTTAACCTCGTCTATAACCGATTCGTGACTGCGACAGGTGATTTGTCTGCCTTGGTGGTACGCGAGCGCGCAAAAATTACACGCGCCAAAGCAACCGCGGTTGTGTATTACCGAAAATTTAACCTCTTCTA
>CAYOVQ010000101.1:0-4269 GCA_964407485.1 uncultured Ruminococcus sp. | reverse complement strand
AAATATCGGTGTATTATTGGTATCCTAAAAATGAAAGGCAAAAACGATATATAGAAATTTGGATGCCTATAGAAAAATCAAAATAAAAAACACAGCACTTACTTCAGTGTAAGTGCTGTGTTTTAATATAAAATAACTTTTATGTTCCGCACAGTTTCATAACGATTGAGTGTGGTAATATTTTTGCAAGTAAGCGGTAGAATTTATAAAAAACTCTATTTGTATAAACGGCTTTACCACAGCGTGACGCTTTTAGCGATTTTATCGCCATAGTGCGCGGATTAACACGGGGCAGGGTATCAAATGTGGTGCTTGTGCCTTTTTCTATGTTTGCAATACTCAAAAATTCGGTGCTCATAGGACCGGGGCATACTGCCAGCACATTTATTTTGCGCGGCTTTAATTCAAGTCGTAAAGCTCGTGATAGGCTCATAACATACGCCTTTGTAGACGAGTACACCGCCATACGTGTATTTGGGGCAAAAGATGCTATCGAACAAGAATTGATAATCTCGCTGTGCTCATTCATAAAGGGCAATGTTACCGAGGTCATAACGGTAAGCGCTTCGCAGTTAAGGCGAACCATTCGCGCGTTTTCGTTGGTAGAAATATCTTCAAAATTGTCAAGCTTGCCAAAGCCCGCGTTATTTATAAGCAGCTTAACGGTAGCATTCTTTTCTTTTAACAATCCGATATAATTTTCAACTGCCTGTGGGTCGGTAATATCAAACGCCACAGGTATTACCGTGCTACCAAGCTCTGCTTGCAATTCTTGCAAGCGGTCTTCACGGCGGGCAATTACCCATATTTCGTCAAGATCGGCGCGCGTTTCGTATACAGCCTTGGCATATTCCCATCCAAGTCCCGAAGATGCACCTGTTATTACAGCAATATTCATAAATCCACCCTAATTCTTACTAAAATCTTCAAGGATAAGTCCGTCATTCTTTTCCAGCGCCCAGTTAATATTCCATTCGCTTGTAAAGATGAGTAGGTTATTACCCTTAAAATCCTGAACCCATTTAGTATCGGAAGTAAGATTTAACCTCGAAACATCAATGTCTTCATTGCCAATCCAACGAATAAACTGGTAGGGCATATTGGTGCGGATAACATCAACGTTATATTCGTTTTTAAGGCGGTGTTCAAGCACTTCAAACTGAAGCACGCCTACAACACCCACGATAACGCGCTCCATACCGGTGTTTGGCTCGTGAAAGATTTGTATAGCGCCCTCTTGGGCTATTTGTTCAACGCCTTTTACAAACTGCTTTCTCTTTAGGCTGTCCTTGTGCTCAATAACCGCAAAATGCTCGGGCGCAAAGGTTGGGATGCCCTCAAATTCTACCTTGTGCTTTACTTCGCATACGGTGTCGCCGATAGAAAAGATGCCTGGGTCAAACACTCCGATAATATCGCCTGCGTAGGCTTCATTTACTATCTGTCGGCTGTCCGCCATAAGCTGCTGTGGCTGTGAAAGACGTAAACTTTTTTTGCCTTGAACGTGATAATATTCTTTATCACGCTCAAATTTACCTGAACATATACGCATAAAGGTCATACGGTCACGGTGAGCCTTGTTCATATTGGCCTGAATTTTAAATACAAAAGCCGAAAAGTTTTCGCTTTCGGGAATAACTTCACCCTCTTTTGTGTTACGGGCGAGGGGAGCGGTAGTCATCTTTAAAAAGTTTTCAAGAAACGGCTCTACACCAAAATTGGTAAGCGCCGAGCCAAAGAAAACGGGCGTCAGCTTACCGCAACGCACCTGATCAATATCAAAGTCAAAGCTTGCGCCGTCAAGCAGTTCTATCTGGTCAACAAGGTCGCGGCGGGAATATTCACCGATAAGCTCATCCAGCTTTTCGGTGTCGGTAATGTCACATTCGATTGCCTGCAATTTGTCCTGACCTCTATGAAATTCGTTAAAGGTCATAATCTGGCGACGGTCACGGTCAAACACGCCTTTAAAATCTACACCGCAGCCTATTGGCCAATTGACAGGGTAGGTGCCTATACCAAATTCTTTTTCAAGCTGGTCAAGCAGTTCGAACGGATCGCGCGCATCACGGTCAAGTTTGTTTATGAATGTAAATATGGGAATGTTGCGCATAGCCGTAACCTTAAAGAGCTTACGGGTTTGCGGCTCAATACCCTTTGCCGCGTCGATTACCATAACAACGCTGTCTGCCGCCATAAGTGTGCGATAGGTGTCTTCCGAGAAGTCCTGATGTCCTGGGGTGTCAAGAATATTGATACAATAACCCTCGTATTCAAACTGCATTACCGATGAGGTAATAGAAATACCTCTCTGTTTTTCAAGTTCCATCCAGTCTGACACCGCGTGCTTGGCGGTTGCCTTACCCTTTACAGAACCAGCAGTTTGAATTGCGCCTCCGTAAAGTAATAGTTTTTCGGTTAAAGTTGTTTTACCTGCGTCAGGGTGCGATATGATCGCAAACGTACGCCGCCTGTTAATTTCTTGCTTTAAATCCACAGTATTACTCCCTATATACAATATATCTTATAGAGTTTACCACAAAATGTATGCAGTATCAAGAAAAAATAAAATTTTTTTAAAAAAGACTTTACATTTTAAAAACGGTGGTATATAATAATAACCGTATAGATGTTTTTACATTTTAATGGAGGTTTGTAAAATGAAAAAGATAATCGCATTGATCTTGACCGTTGTTATGGTTTGTTGCTTTTCTGTAACAGCATTTGCAGCAGAAAGTCCCTCTGCTACCGAAAAGGTTACTGTAACAGTAAGAAAAGCAGATGTTGCCGATCCTACCGTCAAGGTAGATGTAAACTACACACTTGATAAGGGTGCTACTCTTACCGTTAAGGCTAACTCTAAATACGGTACATTTAACAGTTGGAGTGTTTACAAAGTAGAGGCTACTGTTGAAGGTGTTTCTGCTCCTGTAAATTCAGAAATAATCACCTTAAGCGCAGTTAAAAATCTTGCTACTACTACAAAAACAGTTGAAGCAGTACAGGGTACCGATTATGAAATTGTTAAAGGTAGCCTTACTTCAAGTGAAATGACAATCAAACTTAACACAGCCGTTATCGTATGCGGTAACTATGACAATGTTAAGACCGATCCTAACGTTGATAGCAACGCAGACGATTCTGACTCTGCTCCAAAAACAGGTGATATGACCGCAGTTTATGCAATGGTTATCGCTCTTGCTGCTGTAGCGTTTGGCTTTGGTGTAAAGAAAGTTTACTCAAAGTAATATAAAAATTTAACTTAAGTTATTTAAGAAGATGCTTTTTTGAAAGGCATCTTCTTTTTTTATTGAAAAAAATTGTGCATATGTATATAATATAAACACAAACTCTCAAGGAGGTCTATGTATGAAAAAAAGTTTGGTAATGCGATATTTTTTGCCCGCTGAAAGCACTAATGAGGGTTGGGAAAAGTATTCCCTGCCGATAGGCAACGGATATTTTGGCGCAAGTATTTTTGGCGGAACTGATACCGAGCGTATACAGTTTACCACTAACACTTTTGCAAATCCGTATAATTTAGGCGGTGTTACAAACTTTGGTGAAGTGTTTTTGAATTTTGAACACCAAAATGCAACCGATTATGAACGCGGTCTCGATTTGAATACAGGTGTTGCATATTCCAAATATGAAATAAAAAACATTAAAATCAAGCGAGAGGCTTTTGCGAGTTATCCTGATAAGGTTTTTGCCTATAAGGTTACGGCAGAAAACGGAACGGTCGATTTTAACGTCCAACTGTACATACCCTACCTTAATGACCGACCTCTTGATGAAGGTGGCAGAACAGGCGAAATAACGGTTGAAAACAATACGCTTGTAATGCGCGGAACATTGCCTTCGCGCGAACTTGTTTATGAGGCGCGACTTGCAATTATAACAGACGGTGTTTTAAAACACTGTGGTGACAAACTTTTTGTAGCGGGCGCCACTGTTGCTGAAATTTTTTATACATTAGATACTTCATACAAACTATGCCCCGAAACGTTTATGACAGGTTGTCACAAAGCGTTAGGACCTGATCCGCATAATGCAGTTGTTAAATGCATAGATGCTGCGACAAAACTCGGTTGGGACAAACTGCTTAAACGGCACACAGATGATTATTGCGAACTTATTGACAGAGTAGAGTTTGATCTTGGCGGTAGCGATGATGGACGCAGTACCGAAGAATTGCTTTTGTCTTACAAAGACGGAAATACCGAGCCATATCTTGAAGAACTTTACTATGCTTACGGCAGGCATTTG
>CAYOVQ010000100.1:0-4365 GCA_964407485.1 uncultured Ruminococcus sp. | reverse complement strand
AACAGGTCTTTGCGTTTGGTTGCGATTTTCATTGTGTTAGAAGTTGGCATAATATAATCCTCCTAATTTCATATAGAATTATTTTACAATAAAAACTATGCAAATACAAGTGTATTATTGATTTTTTTACAAATTTATTGTATTATATATAATGAGTAAAAATTGAAGAATTTTGCGTTTGGGCGGTGATTATATGCTGAAAATATTTTTACAAGCAGCGCTTTTGTGAATTTTGCACTTGCGTTTAATTTACCGGGTATGACAAAAATTAAGGTTATGAATATACTTCCCGCAATGTTTTTACCAATATTGTTATGCGTGATTTTGTAAGGTGATAAAATGAAAGAAAGAACAAAAAGACAAAAGGCGATAATCCGCCGCCGCATATTTATTGCAATTTTAGCGGTGTTGCTTGCCGCTGTAATAGCGCTGCTTTCGCTTGTTATAACAACAATTATTAAATTTACAGATGGCAAGACCGAGTCGTCCGATAATGATAGCGCACCCTCTTTGCCCAACACCGTGTCAAGCGAAACCGCAGATCCCAATGCTGTGGTATCTACCGCTACGGTTGTTAACACAGGTGATATAATTTTACATAGCACTGTGCTTGACGGCGCAAAAACACAGGATGGCGGATATGATTTTTCTGCATTTTTTACCCAAACAGAAAAGTATTTTAAAAATGCGGATATGGCAACCGCTAATTTAGAGGTGACTTTAGGCGGTAGCGAATCAGGCGCTTTTTCGGGTTATCCTGCCTTTAATGCGCCCGATATTTTACTTGATACTATACAAAATAGCGGACTGAATTTTTTAACCACTGCTAATAATCATTGCTATGACACGGGACTTTTTGGTTTAAAACGTACAGTACAGCAATTAAAGTTAAAAGGAATAGACTTTTTAGGCACAAAAGAAATCGAGACCGACCCTACATATCTTGTAAAAGATATCAATGGAATAAAAATAGGTCTTGCTACATACACATATGAAAACTCTGCATCACAAGGGCAGAAATCTATAAACGGCAATATAGTAAAAAGCGAAGCCAACAACCTTATAAACTCATTCAGTTATGACCGTATTAATGAGTTTTATACCGAGGTTCAGTCGGTGGTTGACGCTATGAAAAACGATGGTGCCGAGGCGGTTGTGTTTTATATGCACTGGGGAGAAGAATATCAGTTATCGGCTAACACTTGGCAAAAAACCATTGCTCAAAAACTTTGCAATATGGGCGTCGATGTAATAGTAGGCGGGCATCCACACGTAGTTCAACCTGTAGAGTTGATTTATTCAGAAGACAGTCAGAACACCACGGTTTGTATTTATTCTATGGGTAATGCGATATCAAATCAAAGAAAAGAGTTAATGGATTCTTGTCCGTCAGGCCATACCGAAGACGGTGTGTTGTTTTATTATACCTTTGAAAAATACGGCGATGGCACAGTAGCGCTTGGCAGCGTAGATATAGTACCTACTTGGGTCAATAAATATCGCGGCGGTAGCGGATATCAATATACAATGTATCCGCTTGAAAATGCCGATATGGCAAACAGTTACGGTTTTGACAGTGCCACAGCGCAAAGGGCGGCGGCATCGTTCGAGCGAACAAAACAGATTACAGCGGCAGGTCTTACTGAATGTCAGCAGTATTTGGGTTGTGAAGTGCGTTTTGCAGAGCAGGTGACAGAATAATGCAAAAGGTAGATATTTTGCTTTCTGATTTAAAAATAAGCATTGAGCACAAGTATGATTTTATGACAGGCTTTTGCAAAAAGTATGTTGCAGAGTTTAATATGTCGGATATAACTGTAAAAACAGATGAAACGGCGGTTTTAAAAGAGAAAGAAACGGTTCCCAACGCCGATATAGCGGTTTGTGAAAGTCTTTGCATCTACCGCAGTATCGCCGAGCAGTTGCCCCAATTTGACCGCTTTGTTTTTCACGGCGCGGCAATAGAGTGTGACGGTAATGCCTATCTGTTTACAGCGCCCAGCGGCACGGGCAAGACCACGCACATTAATTTATGGAAGAAAAATTTAGGCGACAGGGTAGATATAATCAACGGGGACAAGCCCATAATTAAAACGGGTGACACCGTTACGGTTTACGGCACCCCATGGGCAGGCAAAGAGGGACTGCACCGCAATGCATCTGCACCGCTTAAGGCAATTTGTATTTTAAAGCAAGGCAAAACCAACAACATAACCCGTCTTGACAAAAGCGATGCCGTAAACCACCTGATGCGTCAGGTGTATATGCCGCGAGACATAGCAGCGCTTTCAAAAACATTGACTTTGTTAGGGGCTATGATAGAAAAAATACCTGTGTACATACTGCAGTGTGATGTATCAAACGATGCGTTTGAAGTTTCATATAATGCTTTAATAAAATAGGGAGGTAAACTATGGCAATAAAAGCAGTTTTATTCGACCTTGACGGCACACTGGTACCAATGGACCAAGATGTGTTTGTAGGCGATTATTTTAAAAGAATTTCAACCAAACTGGCACCATACGGCTATGAGCCACAGCAGTTTATAGACACCATCTGGAAAGGCACCTACGCTATGATAAAAAACAATAGCGACAAGTGCAACGAGCAGGTGTTTTGGGATTATGCCGTCACAGTCTACGGTGATAAAATTTTAGCCGACAAGTCACTTTTTGACGAGTTTTATGAAACCGAGTTTGATAAGGTAAAGGCTGTTTGCGGCTTTAACCCAAAAGCCGCTGGGACGGTACATACACTAAAAAAAATGGGCTATAAAGTAGCGCTTGCCACAAACCCGATTTTTCCCGAAAGGGCTACGCGTTGGCGTATAGGCTGGGCAGGGCTTGAGCCCCACGATTTTGAGTTTTACACCACATATGAAAATATAAACAGTTGCAAACCAAACCCCGCGTATTACATAGAGGTTGCCAAGCGAATAGGTGTTGCGCCGCAAGAATGTCTAATGGTGGGCAACGACGTGGGCGACGATATGGTGGCGCAAAAGATAGGTATGAAGGTCTTTTTGCTTACCGACTGTCTTATAAATAAAACAGACGAGGACATCGCCAAATACCCTAACGGAAGTTTTGATGAATTGATGCAATATATAAAAAGTGAATAAAAGATGCACGGTTTGGGAGACTTCTCATAAGGAAGTCTCCCAGTTTTATTCGCCTTACGGCGAGTTATATTGCTTCGCAGTGATATTATGCTTACGCATAGTGGTATTGTCCTACGGACAGTTAAAATGCGAATAAAATAACACTATTGCCACTCGGCAATAATAACACTCCGACGAAGTCAGAATATCACTTGAAAGACTTTCTCATTTTATGTATAATAAATTTCGAGGTGATTACTATGGCTGACAGCATTTTAAGAGATAAAGCAAAAGAATTTGCAAAGACCGTTGTTTTTCTCTGCCGTGATATGAAATCAAAACATATAGAGTCTGTTTTGATAAATCAACTTCTTCGTTCTGCCACTTCAATCGGTGCTAATTTGCACGAAGCACAATACGCCCAAGGAACGAAGGATTTTATTTCTAAACTTGAAATAGCACAAAAAGAATGTTATGAAACTGAATATTGGTTAGAACTTCTTTTTGAAACAAACTGTATGGCAGAAGAAGATTATAAAGCATTACAAAACGATTGCGGTGCTATCCGCAGAATGTTGATATCTTCACTCAAAACTATTAAATCAAAATAAGGGGTTGGGATTAACCCAATAATCAAATATTACAAAAACAAAAAACTGCTCACACCTATTATGTGTGAGCAGTCAGACCGTAGACAAAGCAGATTTTCTAATCAGCGGAAAATCTGCTCTTCTCTTTTTTTAGTTGAAATTAAATAATCTAAATAAATAGTAAAAAGAATTACGCGAAAAGTCAGTATATCTCTGTCTTTTATCGAGTATTCCTGTTAACTTTTTAAGATTTAGGCAAGCAAAAGTAAGCCCGACCTTCATTTCCGTTTTAGCGTATCGATAAATGCAAACGATTCGTCACATAACAATAAAACTACAAGTACCGTGAGCGAGTGTGGTTCTTCCTGCCTTTTGCTGTTTGCCTGTCAATTCGGGCAGACTTCCGTTTTTAGTTATTGAGAGCGGCTCGCCGTTCAGGTACATCACTCTGCTACGGATATCGCCGTTGCCTGAAAGTGTGTAGATTTCAGCATCGCAAGGCAACTCTACCGTGGTGGTATCGGTCAGCGAATTGTTGATAACAAGATACACACATCCATCTTTACCGTCTTTACGGGAATGACAATAGATATGAGCGCCCTCCGTATCGGGATTGCCGCAATCATAAACAGTTGTTCCCATCAGCGTATTCCAGAGCAAAACGGCAAAGAAGTT
>CAYOVQ010000099.1:0-4386 GCA_964407485.1 uncultured Ruminococcus sp. | reverse complement strand
CACCAAAAATCCCCCGTTTTTAAGTAAAATTAAACTTTATACATTCTATTCTTTTGGTAAAGGCTTTGACACCGAACTTTTTTTGTGCTAAAATACCTTTGCGAGTTGGTTACACGGTTGCGCATACTTTGTATGTGAGGAAAGTCCGAGCCCCACAGGGCAGAATAGCAGTTAACGGCTGCCGAGGGTGACCTTAGGGAAAGTGCAACAGAGATATACCGCCGTGCAAACGGTAAGGGTGGAAAGGCGAGGTAAGAGCTCACCTGCTGGGTGGAGACACACCAGTACTGTAAACCCTATTTGGAGCAACGCTGACTGTGGCTATACATTTGCCCGATGTGCCACGAAAAGCGGCTTGAGCGCGCAGGCGACTGCGCGTCGAGATAGATGACCGTGCAAGACAGAACTCGGCTTACAGACCAAGTCGCATAAAAAAGACCGCTTATGGCGGTCTTTTTTAATGATGTTTGCCTCTTGGCAAATGATGCAAGCTATGCTTATGATGCCGCTAACGCTAATGATGTGTGCCATACGGCACAATAACAGCAAACATTACATCATTGCGAACAAATGTGAGCACATCATTAAGGCAAAGCCTTACATCATTCCTCATTTTTATACCCATCCCAATCTTTATCCACAATCTTTCGGTTTTTCTCTTTTGGTAATCCTTGCGAGATTTTTGGAAAATCATTATCGCTGTCGCACGTGGGTTGTATCTCATAGGTGCCGTATTTGTTTATCAGTTCATATACAGTCTCGGGTTGTGATACAACACTATTGGCGGAAATTTGGGTTGGTACATTTTCTTGGTTTTTAGTTTTCTTTTTCATATTATCACCACTTGTATTTTTTACAAAAAATTTACTACTATTCCCTTTGACATATATAAATATATATGTTATAATTTACAGTACGAAAATATCCCTTGGAGGAACAAATATGCTGGATATTAAATTTATTTGTGAAAATCCCGAACTTGTAAAAGAAAATATTAAACGCAAGTTCAAGGACAATAAATTGCCTCTTGTTGATGAGGTTATCGCTCTTTATAACGAGAAAAAGGACGCAAACCAACGCGCTAATGAACTTCGCGCAAACCGCAACAAAATAAGCAAACAGATTGGTATGCTTATGGCGCAAGGCAAACGTGAAGAAGCCGAAGAAACAAAAAAACTCGTAACCCAGCAAGCCGAAGAGTTAAAGGCTTTAGAAGAAAAAGAGGCTGAACTTGAAATTAAGGTTCGCGAAATTGTAATGAAGATACCCAACATTGTCGACAGCAGTGTACCCGTAGGTAAAGACGACAGTGAAAACGTCGAAGTGCAGCAATATGGTGAAAAGACCGCCGTCGACTTTGAAATTCCTTATCACACCGACATTATGGCTCTCTTTAACGGTATTGATAAAGAAGCCGCAGGTCGTGTTGCCGGCGAAGGTTTTTACTATCTTATGGGCGATATCGCGCGTCTGCATTCAGCCGTTACCGCTTATGCGCGCGACTTTATGATAGACAAGGGCTTTACCTACTGCATACCGCCGTTTATGATTAGAAGCCATGTTGTATCGGGCGTTATGAGTTTTGAAGAAATGGACGCTATGATGTATAAAATCGAGGGCGAAGACCTTTATCTTATAGGTACGTCAGAACACTCAATGATAGGTAAATTTATCGACACCATAACCGATGAAAGCAAACTCCCCCTCACACTTACCAGTTATTCCCCCTGTTTCCGCAAAGAAAAGGGTGCTCACGGCATTGAGGAACGCGGCATCTACCGTATACATCAATTTGAAAAGCAAGAAATGATTGTTGTATGCAAGCCCGAAGAGAGTATGGAATGGTTTAACAAGATGTGGAGTTATTCTGTAGAACTTTTCAGAAGTATGGATATCCCCGTTCGCACACTCGAATGTTGCACAGGCGACCTTGCCGACTTAAAGGTTAAGTCCTATGACGTTGAGGCTTGGAGTCCAAAACAACAAAAATATTTCGAAGTTTGCTCTTGCTCAAACCTTGGTGATGCACAGGCTCGCAGACTGGGTATTCGTGTTAAAGGCGAAGACGGCAAAAAATATCTTGCCCACACCCTTAACAACACAGTTGTAGCACCGCCCCGTATGCTTATTGCTTTTCTTGAAAACAACCTCACATTCGACGGTGAATATTACAGCGTTAAAATTCCTGCCGCGCTACAACCCTATATGGGCGGCAAAACCGAAATAAAAGCCATTAACAAATACAACGGCTAATTTTTTAACAGGTGATTTTATGTCAGAATATACCCCTAAACACTCAAGCGCCCCACAAGGCAATAAGAACAACAAAAAAATTATATATTATATTGCTATTGCAGTAGCAGCAGCTTTGTTACTTGTTGCATTGATTATGCTTGGCATTAAACTTTTTGGCGGCAAAGAAGATTTTGGCGATTATAAAAATCCCATATCCTCTACTGTTTCCAATGTTCTGCCCTCAAACCCCATTGATTTTGAGGCTGTTCAGGCGCAAAACTCCGATGTTTGCGCATGGATACAGGTAGACGGCACAATCATTGATTACCCCATTATGCAAAGTTCGCCCGATGCCGATGATAACTACTACCTTGACCACGATATAAACGGCAGCGTTAAACGTGCAGGTTCTATCTACATTCAAAAACTTAACAGCAAAGAATTTGATGACCCCAACACCCTTATTTACGGTCATAATATGCTTAACGGCACAATGTTTGGTCAACTTAAAAAGTTTAGAAATAAAGACTTTTTTGACCAAAACCGCAACATTTATATCTATACCCCAGGTCATATTTTAAAATATGAGATTATATCTGCGTTTGTTTATGATGACCGTCATATTATGAATTCATTTAACTTTAACATTGAAAATGAATGTCAAGAATTTTTTGACGAGTGTATAAATCCAACATCGTTTACAAAGCAGGTGTTAGAGGGCGCTACCCTTACTACCGATGACAATATCATAACGCTTAGCACCTGCACTTCAAACGATTCGGAGCGTTATCTGGTTGTGGGCAAACTTGTAAGCGATACAATAACAACAAAGTAATGTTGAAAGAAGTGTTTTGAATGATAGAAAGATTTCCCAATGGCGCGCGCGTATGTTTTATAGGCGACAGCCTTACTGCGCAAAACGCTGTGCAATGGATGACGGTTGATTGCTACAAACGCAATCTGCCTGATACTAAAATAGAGGTGTTTAACTGCGGTGTTGCAGGCGGCACCGCAGTAGCAGCATTGCAGTACCTTAACGACGATGTATTTATACATAACCCCACCCACGCGGTAATCGGCTTTGGTGTAAACGACTCTTCGCGTTGGGATTTATCAAGACCACGCTCTTTTGAACGCTATGACCGTATGGTAAATGCATTTGAAAGATTTAAAAAATGTCTGCGCGAGTTGTGTGATATTTTAATTTCGCGTGGTGTTAAGGTAACGCTCTGCACTCCCCCGCCGTATGACGAATTTCACGAGGGTACAGAACCCGCATTTGTTGGCGGTTATGCTTTAATTCTTGCCTTTGCCGACGAGGTTCGCAAAATAGCCGAAGAAAAGAACTTGCCGCTTGTTGATTATTTCACATATTTTGCTCGCGAAATGCAGATGGATGACCTATACTGCGGCGACCACGTTCACCCCAATGCTCACGGATATTACACTATGGCAAAATACTTTTTGTCACAGCAGTGTTTAGATTTAGGCGAAGAACAAGCCTCCCCGCCCGAGTATCTGCGTGAATGGTGCAGTAAGGTTGGCGAAAAGATTGAAATCTACGGCGGCGAACTTATGATAGTTCAGGACTACACCGCCTCTTTTGAGGATAAAATTAAAAAGGTTGAGTATTACCTTGAACACTGTGAGGGCGAAATCAAGCGCAAGATAGAGATTGCAAACAACTATCTACGACTTAAACCTCATCAAGATGAAATCTTAAAAGAAATTAACGAACTTTATGCTAAAAATGTATTAAACAAATAAAGACACAAAAAATCCCTGAGAAATTTCTCAAGGATTTTTTGTTTTAATCTTTTATTTTTTCTATATCATACGGTGTAGTCTGATATACAAAATAGTTAAGCCAGTTGCTGTAAAGCAAATTAGCGTGTGAGCGCCATGTAACAAGCGGCTCGTTTTCAGGATTGTCGTCAGGGAAGTAGTTTTCGGGCACCTTTATCGGCAAGCCTGCCGCCACGTCACGCAGATACTCGTTTTTAAGCGTGTCTGCATCGTATTCGCTGTGTCCTGTTATAAATATCTGCTTGCCGCCTTCGGTTGCCGCGGCATAGATTCCGCAACGCTCGCTTGAAGCGAGTATCTTTATTTCAGGCACTGCCGCAACATCTTCGGTTTTTATTGTTGTAT
>CAYOVQ010000098.1:0-4388 GCA_964407485.1 uncultured Ruminococcus sp. | reverse complement strand
GGATATTTTGACGGCAGTTTCATAATTTTTACACTGTCGTCGTTGTCGCGGTGATCGGCGGCAACCTGCATAAGCAATTCTATTGCGCGGGGTTTGTTGCTTTCGACACCTATTACTACCTTTTCGATACCGAGTTTTTGTTTTATAAGGTATACACCCTCAATGACGTCATTAAGACCCTCTACACATTCACGGTAGTCAGAGGTGATATACGGCTCACATTCTGCGGCATTAATAATAAGTGTGTCTATTTTTACATCTTTTGAGGGGGATAACTTAACGTGGGTTGGAAAACCCGCGCCGCCAAGACCAACAAGACCGCATTGCTTTGCCGCTTCTGCTAAATCTGCAAAGTTTTCGACATTAAACGGTTTTAATTCAGGGTCTTTTTCCATTTTGCCGTCAGATTCTATGATTACGTATTTTTGTAAGGTGCCGTTTCCTATTGTAAGGTCTTTAATGTCGGTAACAGTACCCGAAACACTCGAGTGAACAGGCGCGCTTACAAATCCGCCTGCCTCACCTATAAGCGTACCTACAAAAACAGGGTCACCTTTTTTTACAACCTCTTTTGCGGGGGCGCCTATGTGCTGTGACAGGGGTATATACACGGTAGTAGGCGCCGACATAACCACGGTTTCACATTCGGCTGTGTTTTTGTGGTGATCTAAATGCATACCACCGCGTATCATCTTTATGGGACGTAAAATACTTTCAGGTAGTTTCATACCCAACCTCCAAAATCGCATATTTCGTCATTTTTATATATTATATAATATACAAGTTGATAATACAAGCAATGTTAAAAACTTGACAAACAACAATATTTGCCATATAATTTGAAATTGAAAATCGATTTCAAATTGTGGTGATAAAATGAAGCAGTCAAGTTATAATACAAAACAAAAAACCGCTATTATGCAGTGCATAAAAAAAGCGGGAGATAAACATTTTACGGTAGACAGTCTTTGTGAAATGCTCGCGAATTGCGGGGAGACAGCAGGAAGAACCACCGTTTATCGCTTTGTTGAGAAGTTATCCGATGAGGGTGTTTTGCAAAAATTTGTAATGCCGTCGGGCGAGAGCGCTTGTTACCGGTACGTAGGTGAACACAACGACTGCCATGAGCATTTTCACCTTAAATGTGAAAAATGCGGTAGCCTTATTCATATGGAATGTGATGAGTTTGAAAGCCTTGGAACGCATATAAAAAATCATCACGGGTTTAGTATGAATCCGTTAAAAACTGTTATTTACGGAATTTGTGAAAGGTGTAACGCCGAATGAAAAGAATTATAATTTGCATTTTGTGTGTGGCGCTTTTGTGCGGATGTTCTTCTAATACTGCAATACAAAAAGATGAGAAAATTACCGTTGTTACCACAATTTTTCCTCTTTATGATTTTGCCCGCGCAATAGGCGGCGACATTATTGATGTAAAGATGCTTATTCGCCCAGGTTCAGAGGTGCATTCATACGACCCGTTGCCGTCGGATATGATAGCGGTGTACGAATGTGATTTGTTTTTATATATTGGCGGCGAGTCTGATAAGTGGGTGGACACTCTGCTTGACAGCGCCGATATAAATTCTTTGGCGCTTATTGATACAGTCGAACACGAGTATAAAGACCATGACAGTCACGGTCATGGTCACGACCACACAGATGAGCATATATGGACTTCTCCCCAAAACGCAGTTTTGATGATAGAACATATATGCGAAAAACTTTGTGGAATTGACCCTAATAATTCTGAAGTTTATAAAGAAAACAGTAATGCATATATAACCGAAATAAATAAAGCGTCTGACAAAATATCGGACACTGTAGCAAAAGTCCAAAATCCGTTTATGTTGGTTGCTGACCGCTTTCCTTTTAGCTTTTTTGCAGAGCAGTACGGCATAGAGTACGAGGCGGCTTTTGACGGTTGCGCTGTGAGTACAGACATAAGCCTTAAAACTATGTCGCGACTTACCGATACCATAGAAAAAAGAAATATAAATGCAGTTTTTTGCACCGAACTTAGCAACTGCAGTATAGCAAACGCGTTACGTGAAGAAGTGGGTGTAGACGTTATCGAACTGCATTCGGCGCACAATGTCACACTTGACGATTTTGAAAACAAAATTACCTACGTAGATATACTCTATCGCAATATAACCGCGCTTGAAAGGGGGCTTGCTTGATGTCTATTATAAACGTAAAAAATCTATCGGCATATTATGAAAATCGCAAGGTCTTTGAAAATGTTGATTTTACCGTTGATGAGGGGGATTATCTTTGTATAATCGGTGAAAACGGTTCTGGCAAAACAACGCTTATGAAAATCCTTTTAGGTATGGGTATAAAGCATACGGGTACAGTCCAATTTAACGGTTTTACAAGACGTGAAATAGGTTGGTTGCCGCAAAAAACACAGCATCAGAAAGATTTTCCCGCAAGCGTGAGAGAAGTAGTGATGTCGGGTTTTGCAGGTCGAGGATTTTTAGGTGCTTTTTACAGTAGAGAAACCAAAAAAGCGGCGCGCAAAAATATGGAACTTTTAGGTATTGCAGATATTGCCGAAAGTTCTTTTAGCGAACTTTCGGGCGGTCAACAGCAAAAGGCGCTCTTGTGTCGCGCACTTTGTGCCGCAAAAAAGGTCTTGCTGCTCGACGAACCCGTAACAAGCCTTGATAAAGCGGCAACCGAAGAAATGTATACCCTCATCAAAAAATTAAACAAAAGCGGTCTTGCTATAATTATGATTTCGCACGATATAAGCCGCGCTGTAAGCGAAGCAAAGCACATATTAAGTTTTACTGACAATGGTTTCTTTTTTGGTACAGACTGTGAATATGCAGAGCATATGAAAGGGGATATATAGATGGAATTTATTACGCAGATTTTTTCTTACCCCTTTGCCGTCAGGGCGATAGTTGCAGGACTTTTACTGTCTGTAAGTGCCGCCTTAATTGGTGTTAATTTGGTGCTTAAACGTTTTTCAATGTTAGGTGACGGTCTCTCACACGTGTCGTTTGGTGCGGCGGCGGTAGGGCTTGCCTGCGGTGTGGCGCCGTTGCAGTTTTCGATTCCCATTGTTATAGTAGCGGCATTTTTATTACTGCGGTTAAAACAAAACAGCAAAATTAACGGCGATGCCGCAACGGCTATTGTGTCAAGCAGTGCGTTGGCGGTAGGTATCACCGTAGCGACGCTTACTACGGGTATGAATACCGATATCAGCAATTATATGTTTGGCAGCATATTGGCACTGGGCAAAAGCGAAGTAATAATTGCAGCTGTTTGCGGAATGCTTATAATTGCGATATATATTCTTTTTTATCAAAAGATTTTTGCAACTACCTTTGATGAAGATTTTGCCGCAGTGACGGGTGTTAAGGCAAAATGGTACAACAGCATAAACGCAATACTTACCGCAGTGACAGTGGTTATCGGTATGCGTATAATGGGCGCGTTGCTTATTTCAAGTATTATTACATTTCCTGCTCTTTCGTCAATGCGTATTTGTAAGCATTATAAGTGCACTGTAATTGTTGCGGCTGTGGTGTCGGTAATATCATTCTTAACAGGACTTTTGCTTTCTTTCGTGTTTGATATACCCGCAGGCGCCGCCGTGGTGCTTACCAATCTTGCTGCGTTTTTGATTTTAAGTATCGTGGGCAGGGTAAAGCAGATATAAAACAAAAAATTACCTCTTTACAAAAAGGGGTAATTTTTATATAATACTAAAGAACATTAGTTCGAGAGAAGGTGGATAAAATGAAAGACCGCATAATACTGCACTGTGACCTTAACAATTTTTTTGCGTCGGTGTCACTGCTTTCTAATCCTACCCTTTATGATATGCCTGTCGCGGTTTGTGGCAGTGTAGAGGCGCGTCACGGCATAGTACTTGCCAAAAACGAAATTGCTAAAAAGTTTGGTGTTAAAACCGCCGAAGCCGTGTGGGAGGCCAAGCGCAAATGTCCCGACCTTGTGACACTGCCTCCCGATTATAAAAAATATCACGAATATTCACTCGCCGCGCAAAAAATATATGCGCGGTATACCGATTTGGTTGAACCTTTCGGCATTGATGAATGTTGGCTTGACATTACAGGCAGTACATTGCTTTTTGGATCAGGCGAGCAGATTGCCGAGCGCATACGAAAAGAAATAAAACGCGAACTTGGTATTACAATATCTGTGGGTGTGAGTTTTAACAAGGTTTTTGCAAAACTTGGTTCAGATATGAAAAAGCCTGATGCCATAACCGTAATAAACCGAGAAAATTTTAAACAAAATGTGTGGACACTGCCTGTTGGCGACCTGCTTTTTGTAGGCAAAAGCACCGCGCAAAAACTTAATGAAAACGGTATATTTACAGTCGGAGACATTACAAAATG
>CAYOVQ010000097.1:0-4412 GCA_964407485.1 uncultured Ruminococcus sp. | reverse complement strand
TTAAAATTTATTCTATGCCAAGCACCTTATAGCCTTGTTTTTCAACGGTTGCTTTTAAAACATCATTAGCAATGTCGACATTAAGTGTTACCACCGCATCCTTGCGAACGTGACTTGCATCTACACTTGCCACGCCCGAAACTGCTTCTAACGCGGATTTAACGTGAGCCTCACAGTGAGGACACATCATACCATCGATTTTAATTGTCTTTTTCATAACTTTATCTTCCTTTCGATTTTGTTTATACGGTTTAAAAAAGTTAAGTCGCAAGGCATTTGTTACAACGCAAAAACTCGAAAGACTCATAGCCGCCGCCGCAAACATTGGGTTAAGTTCCCAACCCAGCAGCGATATAAACGCGCCCGCGGCAAGAGGGATGCCGATGCAGTTATAAATAAATGCCCAAAACAGATTTTGCTTTATATTGCGAAGCGTTTTGCAACTTAATCGTATAGCATCTACAGCATCAGAGAGGTGGCTGTTCATAAGCACAACGTCGGCAGACTCAACTGCAATATCCATACCGCTACCGATTGCCATACCGATATCCGCAGTAGTAAGCGCTACAGCGTCGTTTATACCGTCGCCTATCATTATTACCCTACCCTCACCTTTAAGGGTGTTTACAATCTTCGCTTTGCCGTCAGGCTTAACGTCCGATTTTACCTCTGTGATACCAACCGCTTTTGCTACGGCATTTGCGGTCTTGGCATTATCGCCCGTAAGCATTATAACACGAACACCCATTCTCTTGAGTGCGTTTACAGCGGTTTTTGCGTCATCTTTTACGGTGTCGGCTACCGCAATAATGCCAATTAAGGTGTTGCCCTCTACAAAGCAAAGAGGTGTTTTGCCCTCCCCTGCCAATTTGTCAACAAATTCTGTTATACCGTCGGTGTTAACACCCTTTTCTTTTGCGGCGGCGACACTGCAAGCAAAGCAGTGTTTATTTTGTACCAAACCGCTAACACCAAAGCCTGCGGTCTCATTTAAATCGGTCGCATCAAGCGGTGTGATGCCCTGTTCTTTTGCGTATTCATTTACAGCCGTTGCCAATGGGTGCGCACTGCCTTTTTCGAGACTGTATGCTATTTGCAACAGAGTCTCTTTTGATGTTTCGCCAAACTGTATAACGTCGGTAACAGCAGGCTTTCCGCTTGTAACCGTGCCCGTTTTATCAAGCACGGCAATATTGCATTTGCCGCAAAGTTCGAGCGCCGATGCCGTTTTAAAAAGTATACCGCGACGTGCTCCAACACCACTGCCTACCATTATGGCAACAGGGGTTGCAAGACCTAATGCGCAAGGGCAACTAATAACAAGTACAGATATTGCGCGCGCTATAGCAAAACCAAAAGTCTTGCCCAAAAACATCCAGATTACAAGGGTAATGATAGCAATGACAAGCACTGTGGGTACAAATGCAGCCGATACTTTATCGGCAATGCGCGCAATAGGCGCTTTTGAGGCCGCGGCATCGCTTACCATTTTTACAATTTTTGCCAAAGTGCTATCCTGCGCACCAGCCGTCGCGTGACAGACAAGTCTGCCTGTTTTGTTTATTGTGCCGCTTGACACCCTACTGCCAACGGTTTTATCAATAGGCAAACTCTCGCCTGTAAGTGATGATTCATCGACAGCGCTGATACCCTCTACAACCACAGCGTCTACCGCAAAACTTTGTCCAGGTAACACAACAAATACGTCGTCTTTTAACACTTCATCTGCATCTACGGTAATTTCATTACCGTCTTTAAGCAGTGTCACGGTTTTGGGGGCAAGTTCTAAAAGTGATTTTATAGCGTTTGTGGTCTTGCCTTTTGCATAGCCCTCTAACAACTTGCCCACCGTTATAAGCGTTAAAATCATAGCGGCGGACTCAAAATACATACCGTGAAGCAGATGCTTTGCCTCCTCATTTGTAGCGGTTGTCATTGTAAAAACATTAGCAAGACTGTAAACATAAGCCGCCGCAGAACCCAAAGCGACAAGCGTGTCCATATTAGGCGCACGATTTATAATGCCCTTAAATCCGTTTATAAAAAACTTTTGATTTATTACCATTACGGCAGTTGTAAGAAGTAGTTGTATAAGCGCTTGTGCCATATAATTTTCGACAATAACTTGCGGCAACGGCGCGCCCCACATAGTGTGAAACATTGAAAAATACATCAAAACCGCCAGTAAAACAATCGAGTATATAAGTCTTAATAAAACCTTTCTATTAGAATTATCCTGCTGTGTTACGACATTTTGGTTTGCCTTTTTTTCTACGCTTTGCTCTATACCGTAACCTGCGCCCACAACAGCATCAATTATAGCGGCATTTGGGGCGCTACCCTCTACGGTCATATCACCCGTGAGCAGATTTACACTGCACTGACTTACTCCGTCAACGCCACCTACCGCCTTTTCGACACGGGCGCTGCAAGCCGCGCAACTCATACCTGTTACCTTAAATTTTTGCATTTATTCACCGCCTTAAAAACGAGTTACCGTATGCTAACTGAATATATTATACATCTCTGATTTACTTTTTTCAAGAGATAAAAAAGGCAACCGAATGTTTTTTCGGTTGCCTTTATAAATTATCAATTAAAAACCTAAAAGTTTTGTGCCTGCAGTTTCAAGTGTTTCACGTTCAGAAAGTGCCTCGGCATCGGTAGCACCAACAGCACTTAAATACAACTTGATTTTAGGCTCGGTGCCCGAGGGACGAACAATAAGCGAACTACCGTCTGCAAAATAGAAGCCTAAAACATTTGATTTTGGTAAATCTATTGCGGTAATTTTGCCGCTTGCAATATCAAGGCTCTCGCTCTTGTTAAGGTTGTCAAATCTTGCTACTGTAAGTCCACCAATTTCTGCGGGCGGATTAGTAGCCAAGCGGTCCATAATGTCGGCAATCTGCTTCATACCTGCCTGACCCTCACAAGTAAAACTCTTTTGTGAACAGTAGTAATATCCGTACTTGTCGTAAAGATTTGAAAGCACCTGAATAAGACTTAATCCCTGCGACTTGTAGTAAGCCACCATTTCACAGATAAGCATTGCCGCTACAACGGCATCCTTATCACGAACATAGCCGCCTGCCAAATAGCCGTAACTTTCTTCAAAGCCAAAGATATATCTATCCTCTTCGCCTGCCGCCTCAAGATTGCCTATCTGCTCACCTATAAACTTAAAGCCTGTAAGCACGTCGCGAAGTTCACAACCGTAATCAGCCGCAATTTTACAGCAAACATCGGTTGTAACAATGGTCTTAACCGCAACGGGATTTGCGGGCAATGTGCCGTTTTCTTTGCGACCTTTAAGTATATATTCAAGCAACAACGCGCCTACCTCGTTACCTGTAAAGAGACGGTATTCGTCACCGTTTGGCACTGCAATACCCACACGGTCAGCGTCGGGGTCGGTAGCAAGAAGCAGGTCGGGTTTAACGGTTTCCGCAAGTTTTAACGCGCACTCAAATGCCTGACGTATTTCGGGATTAGGGTACGGCGCTGTCGGGAAATTTCCGTTAGGTAATTCTTGTTCGGGTACTACCGTTACGTTGGTAGCGCCTATTTTAGAAAGAATTGCGCGTACAGGCTTGTTACCCGAGCCGTGAAGAGGTGTGTAAACCACGTTAAGACCCGACATATCCATATCTGTGTGAACACGCTGTTTTTGTACGTTATCAAGATATGCCTCAATTACGTCATCACCGATATATTCAATCTTGCCGTCTTTCACAGCCGCGTCAAAATCGACACGTTTTACACCGTCAAATATATCAACTTGGTTCATAATAGAAAGCACATAGTCAGCCGCCTCAAGTCCTAACTGACAACCGTCGTTGCCGTAAGCCTTGTAGCCGTTATATTTTGATGGGTTGTGGCTTGCAGTAACTACAATACCTGCGTCACATTTTAAATGACGTACCGCATATGACAGCATAGGCGTAGGCATAAGTTCTTTATAGATATATACCTTTATGCCGTTAGCCGCAAGAATAGCCGCAGCATCACGCGCAAATACGTCTGATTTTATACGGCTGTCGTAGGCAATTGCTACCTTGCCGTTTTGTGTTACCGAGTTAACGTAAGCCGCAAGACCTTGAGTCGCCTTACCAACAGTATACACATTCATACGGTTGGTACCCGCGCCTATAACGCCGCGAAGACCACCCGTTCCAAATTCGAGGTCTTTGTAAAAAGCATCGCTTATAGCCTCATCGTTGCCCTCAATGCTTTTTAGTTCTTTGACCAAATCTTCATCAAGGGTAGCTCTCTCGCACCAAAGTTTGTAACGTTTATTAATCATTGCCAAAACCTCCCTAAATTATTACACTTTAATTTTATAATTTATTTGTGTACTTGTCAACCAAAATTTAGTAAGAGGTTTCGACAATAAGTCTAAAATTGAAAAT
>CAYOVQ010000096.1:0-4416 GCA_964407485.1 uncultured Ruminococcus sp. | reverse complement strand
GTTGCGCGGTTGTTCACGGCAGATGTGCCGATATGGTTTTACCGCTTGTTCTTTTGTACCGCGATACAAAGGATGAAAAATATTTGACTGCGGCAAAAAAACTTATAGATTGGACAGAATATAATCTGCTTTCAGAGCACAAGGATTACCGTAATGACCTTGCAAATCGGTGGAAAGGTACAAACATTTTCACCTGCCTTATGCTTGGCGAAACGTTACATAGATTTGGCGATATTTTAGATAAAGAAACATTCAGTAAATGGGATGCTATTTTTCGTGAGCGTGCAGCGGCGGCTATTGGTTTTTGCGAAACGGTTGGTCCTCATATCAACTATAATGCAGGCGCTGCCGCAATGTTTGCTTTTGCTTATAACTACACAGGAGAGCAAAAGTTTTTAGACAACGCACTAAAGCAAGAGCAGTTTTGTCGTGCGCATTTTGATGATGAAGGGTTGTTTTTTGGTGAGGGTAAACCGCTTGACGGTACCACGCCAAAGGGTTGTCATTTTATTGATATGGGCTATAATCTTGAGGAGTCGATACCTCTGCTTGTTATGCACGCGATCTGGCTGAAAGACAACGAAAAAATCGAGTATTATACACAGCGAACTATTGACCATTTAGGTTTTTTATTACCTGACGGCGCAATAGATAACAGTTGGGGCACTCGTCAAAACAAATGGACCTATTGGGGTAGCCGCACCAGTGACGGTATGCACGAGGGCTTTGTTTACCTGGCAAAAGACAATCCCGTTATTGCAAAGGCTGTACGTCGCAACATAGAACTGCTCGAAAACTGCACACACGGCGGCAGACTTTACGGCGGACTTATGTACCACTCGGCACACGAGCCTGCTTGTGTGCATCACGCGTTCGATAAGGTCAAATCGCTCGCAGTGTTGTATCTTGAAATGGGCGATGAGTTTGAGTCTTGCGAGGATGCCGTTTTACCTCGTGAGGCAGAGGGTGTAAAGAAATACCAAAACGGTTATCTTTATACCGTTACCAAGGGTGATTTTATTGCTACTGTTAATGCTTGTGACACGCATATCTATTCTTGTAGTGAAACGGGCGGCGGCGCTATAAGTATGCTGTGGAATAAAGATTACGGCGCAGTTATGGCGGCAACACTCAACCGTTTTGTAACCACCGAGCCTATGAATATGCAGATTCAGCGCAATGTCGATGAAGAACTTTGCAATACCGCGCGCATTGGTCGCAGTGACCTTGATAAAACGGTTGAAATTTCTGCTGACGGTTACAGTATTTGCGTTACAAGTAAGCAAAACGGCTTTGAGATAAAATATGATTTTACAGACGATGCTGTAAACATCTGCATTTTATCCTATAAAGATAGCGAATATGTATTACCGATTGTCAGTCAAAGAGGCGATAGCATAAAAATATCAGACAATGAAATTGTATTTAAAGATATGTTATCGGTATCGTTTGACGGTAAGTGTAAGGTTACTCCCGACGGCGAAAAGCGTCATTTTCACCCCGTTGGCGGTTTCCAATACAAGCATATAACATTTCCGATAATTGCCGACAATCCCTTGAATATCCAATTAAAAATAAGCAAGTAAAATTTAAGACGCAGTCTACTGACTGCGTCTTCTTTTTCGCCTTACTCGGTTTATATATCGCTCAAAATCTCCGCTGTTTATAAATTCGGCAAGTATAAGTTGATTAAAATACGGTACACTGCAAGAGTAAAATCCCACTGTCTTTTGATATAACTCTACCATATTTTCGGGCAAGAGCATATATGCCGCTCGAGTAGAGGGTGAAATGGTTTTGGAAAATGTATTTACGTATATAACGTTACTGCCGTGCGATAATGAAAATACTGTTTCTTCCGCTTTTTTTAGCAATGTAAATTCTGATTCAAAATCGTCTTCTACAATTATACGGTCATTATTTTTTGCCCACCGTATGTATTCGCGTTTTTTTGATGCCGTGGCGGTAACTCTGCTTGGATAACTTCGGTACGGTGTTATATGCAGAACCGTGGCGGGCGTTTTGTTAAGTTCTTCACTTGATATACCGTCTTCAAGGAGTGAAAGATATAAGGTTTTGACTCCGTTTGCGCGGTAAACCTGACCTATTTTTTTGTAAGATGGATTTTCAAGCGCATAGATACGGTTTTTACCAAGCATTTGTACAATAAGTCCGTAAAGGTATTCACTGCCTGCGCCTATTACTATTTGTTTTGTCTTAACCTCTATGCCGCGGCTTCTTTTAAGATAGTCGCGTATTGCCGTTTTAAGTTCATCGCATCCGTCAGGCGCACAGGTGTCAAAAATATCCTCGCCGTAATCGGTTAGTACGCGGCGAATGGTTTTGGCATAGGTTGAAAAAGGAAAATCATTAGCGTGGTCACCCTGATGAATATGATGGGGCGGATTTTTCGCAGTGTTTTCGGGCGGCACAAATGTGCTGTCTACTGTATAGCATACAAAATATCCACTGCGTTCGCGCGAATCGATATATCCCTCTTCGTAAAGCAGGGAATATGCGTGTTCTATTGTAATTACGCTGACACCTGTTTCTTCGGCTAAAAGACGTTTTGACGGCAGTTTTGTATCATACGTATATATGCCGTTTACAATATCGCTTTTTATCTGCTCATAAATTTGCAGATATGCTTTTCCGTCTTGTTTATTAATCGTATATTTCATCTGGTCTTATAAAAAACTCCTAATTTGATTATTTTAATATTACCAAAATTATTATATACTTTATCAGACAAAAAAACAAGGAGAATTTATATGATACAAAAAAGAGTAGCGGCAATTCATGATATATCGTGCTTTGGTAAGTGTTCGCTTACCGTGGCTTTACCAATAATCTCGGCGGCCGGTATTGAGTGCGCGGGTATACCCACAGCGGTGCTTTCTACCCATACGGGCGGTTTTTCGGGTTATACGTTTCGCGACCTTACCGAAGATATTATGCCTGTGGCAAACCATTGGAAAAAAGAAGGACTTACCTTTGATGCAATTTACACGGGTTATTTAGGCTCTATCGAGCAAATTGACCTTGTGTGCGAGGCTGTTGATACCTTTGGCACAAAGGACACTTTACTTATAGTTGATCCCGTTATGGCAGATCACGGCAAACTTTACGGAGGTTTCCCCGATAACTTCCCAAAAGAAATGGTGCGTCTTTGCGCAAAAGCCGATATTATAACCCCAAATATCACCGAGGCGGCATTTATGACCGATATGCCTTACCTTGAAGCGCCTCACAGTAAAGAGTATATCGAGGGTTTGCTTTGCGGCCTTCGCAAAATCACAAAGGGTAAAATAGTACTTACGGGCGTATGTTATAATGAGGGTGAAATAGGTGCCGCCTGTCTTGACGGCGACAAGTTAGAATATATCTTTACTCCTCACGTGGATGCTGCATATCACGGTACGGGCGATATATTTACAAGCACTCTTATCTGCGGTGTTTTAAAGGGCAAGACTTTAAGCGAGTCGGCACTTATTGCCGCCAAATATACAGCAAGTTGTATAAAACTTACAAAAGAGCAATATCCAGAGATGAAATACGGAGTAAATTTTGAGGCAGAAATTCCCAATCTTTTAAAACTGCTTGAAATAGTATAAAATTAAAGCCGCGCGTAAAATTATGCGCGGCTTTAATTTTATTTTAAATGTGGTTGCAGTGCCGAGTAAAGCAATTCAAAAATATTTTCGGCAGTCTTTTTATTATCCGATATTTCGTCACGCAATACCTTTACTGCAGAAGAAAATATAACGTCCAGAATGCAATTGAACAACCACCACGTATCTGTTCCGTATGGGAAAGCGGCGTCGAATTTTCTCATAACATTAGAATATATTTCTTTTCTTTCTTTTGAAATGTCGTTTGTGTAGCAACGCGAATAATAATATCTGATAAAGAAAGAACACTTTTCTTTATCCTGTAAAGCATACTTCCATACCTCATTTTTATAATTTTTATTACACAAATCCCTAAGAAAAATATGTAATTATTAGTGTTTCTTACTCATACAATTAACTAAGTCCTTTTAGGAGTTGATTGTATGAGAGAGTTTTCAAATGATAGAGCAGTGGTGTTGGGTCAGTACATAATAGATACAGGTGCTACGGTACGAGCCACAGCAAAGGTTTTTAAAATAAGTAAATCTACCGTACATAAAGATGTTACCGAGCGGCTTTTTTATATTGACCGTGAACTTTATAAGCAGGTAGATGCCGTTTTGCAAAAAAACAAGAGCGAGCGGCATATTCGTGGCGGACTCGCAACGCGGCGTAAATACAAAGGCGAGTAGCAAACACACAATTGATTTTCAACCATAAAAACAAAGATTTTTCCACCAAAACCGCAACAAATCGGTGAAAAAATCTTTGTTTTTATTTTATTTTTCTGTTTTTTGGTGGTTTT
>CAYOVQ010000095.1:0-4468 GCA_964407485.1 uncultured Ruminococcus sp. | reverse complement strand
TGCCGGGTCTTCCAAAAATTCCTGCAGCAGAACGAATAGATGTTGACGAAAACGGAAAAATCACAGGTTTGTTTTAATTTTTTTCTATAAATTGAAGGTGTTATAATGAATATGCAACAAAAAAACGATCTTTATAATCCTCCGCTTAAATATGATAAAAAATTTTATCGATCATTATTGATGCGAATTGTTTTTAGGATCAATAGACGGGTTTTAAATATATATGACGCTATTCAAGATAAAAAGATTTGTGGCTGTTCTTTGGTTAAATATGTTCCGTCGCTTTTTCGTGAAAGCAAGGGCGCAACGGGTAGCCAATCAACAAGGTATTTTGTTTTAGATGATATATTTAAAGACGAGCAATTCACATCAAACGATAGTTTTATGGATATCGGTTGCGGAAAAGGTCGCGTCATTGCATATCTTATAAAAAATAAATTTTCAGGAAAATTAAACGGCATCGAACTTAATGAAAATGTTGCAAATTTTGCTAAAAACTGGGCAAACAAGTACGATAATGTTTCAATAATAAACGGAGATGCCTTTAAGCAAAACTTTGATTCTTATAACATATTCTTTTTTGCAAGACCTTTTGAAACAGAATTCTTTAAAAATTTTATTGATAAGTTTGAGCAAGAGTTGACGCATCCTGTAAAAGTATTTTATTGGTGCGATCAGCAATCGGGTAATTACCTTAATGATAGATTTGGTTGGAATTTGCACAAACGCACTTGGATTTTTAAAAAACACGGTTTCTATATATCACATTTTCCGCAAAGATACTCAATTTGGACATACACACCACCAAACTGCAGAACATTATAATCTTGTCCAAAACGCCAATATAACATATTTGTTCTAATTTATAAACTAAACACCCATTATGGCAAAATGCAAAAATGGGTATTTTTTGTATTGTTTTTTTGTTGTTGATGTGTTAGTATAGATTCGGTGATTATATGTATAACATCGTTCTTTTTGATTTAGACGGTACTTTAACCGACCCTGGCGAAGGTATTACAAATTCGGTAGCCTATGCACTTAATAAATTTGGAATTACTGTTCACAATAAAGCAGAACTTCATAAATTTATAGGTCCGCCATTGGTTAATTCTTTTATGAAATATTATAATTTTAGTAAAGATGATGCCTTGCTTGCGGTAGATTACTACCGCGAATATTTTAAAGAGAAAGGTATTTTTGAAAATCGTGTTTATGACGGTGTTTTAAAACTTCTATCTAAAATAAAAAAATCAGGTCGTGTGATTGCTCTTGCAACCTCAAAACCCGAACAATTTGCCGTGCGTATTTTAGAACACTTTAATTTATCGCAATATTTCGATTTTATCGGCGGCGCCACTATGGATGAAACCCGTTCAAAAAAAGCAGACGTAATCGCGTATGTGCTTGAAATGATGAATATTATGGATAAATCAAAGGTTATTATGGTTGGTGACCGTCATCACGATATTGACGGTGCAACCAAGTGTAGTATAGATTCAATAGGTGTATTATACGGCTATGGTAATAAAGATGAACTTGAAAATGCATCTGCAACGTATATTGCCAAATCCGTTAATGAAATAATCAAATATTTATAGTGAGGTATTTTATGGCAAATCAAATTAAAACTTTTAACAAATTCGGTGTTATGGTCGATTGCTCACGCAACGCTGTAATGACGGTTGAACAACTTAAAAAGTTTATAACAGTAATTTCTAAAATGGGTTATAATCAGGTTCATCTTTATATGGAAGATACTTATGAAGTAGATGGTGAAAAATTTTTCGGCTATCTACGCGGTAGATATACCAAGCAAGAACTAAAAGAGCTTGACGATTTTGCATATAATCTAGGTGTTGAATTGGTACCGAATATTCAAACGCTCGCACACATGGCGGCGTTTATAAAATGGCGCGGTGATTTAAAAGATATTGATGATATATTACTTGTTGGCGATGACAAGGTATACGACCTTATTGACCGTATGTTTTCTTCACTTCGCCAGTGCTTCAGAACCGAAAAATTACATATCGGTATGGATGAGGCGCACAATCTTGGCCGTGGTAGATATCTTGATTTGCACGGATTACAAAATCGTTTTGATATATTACTTAATCATTTAAACAAGGTTTGTGATATTGCTGATAAATATAACTTTGAGCCTATGATGTGGAGTGATATGTTCTACCGTCTTGCAAGTGGTGGCAGTTATTATGAAGTCGCTTCAAAGTTTGATGAATCGATAAAAACTAAAATACCCGCAAAACTTACTCTTGTTTATTGGGATTATTACACACACGACAAAAAGCGTTACCTTGGTATGATAAAGGGACATCGCCAATTAAGCGATAAAATTGCTTTTGGCGGCGGCGCTTGGAAATGGTCGGGTTTTGCGCCACATAACTATTTTTCAATCAAGGCAACAAAAGCCGCCATCAGTGCTTGCGTAGATACCAATTTAAAAGACGTGTTTATTACAATGTGGGGTGATAACGGTGGTGAGTGTTCATCTTACGCTGTTTTACCAACACTTTGTTATGCAGCGTGCATAGCGCAGGGTATTACAAAAATTGCTGATATAAAACAAAAGTTTTATGAGTGTGTCGGCGTAAAATATGATGATTTTATGCTATTGGATATACCAAATCGCATTGAAAATAATGATGTTGTTGTAAACCCGTCAAAATATTTTCTCTATGCCGACTGCTTTATGTCGATTTTTCAAAATACCGAAAAGACCGAGTATTGTGAAAAATATACATTAATTGCTCGTAAATTAAAGTCAGCGGCAAAAAGAGCAGGTGAGTATTCCTATCTTTTTGATACATTGGCTTGTCTTTGTAAAGTGCTTTCTATTAAGGTAAACATCTGCACCCGTACCCGTGAAGCATATTCAAGTGCTGACAAAACGCAGTTGGATGCTCTGATTAGCGATTATAAGAAGATGATAAAACTTACCAATGTATTTTATAAGTCATTTCGTAAACAATGGTTTATAGAAAATAAACCTCACGGATTTGATGTTCAAGACATACGAATCGGAGGGCTTGTCGCTCGTATGCAAGCGTGCCTTGAGAGACTTATTGATTATCGTGACGGTAAAATAAGCACTATACCCGAACTTGAAGAAGCAATCGTTCCGATAACCGATAAAATTATTAACTATAACTGTTGGCGCAATAATGTTACTGCAAATATGTTTGATTTCTTATATTAAATGCAAAAAATCTCCCGTATAAACGGGAGATTTTTTGGTTTATAAAAGTTCTATTTCGCCTAAAACTGTGTTTGTAATATAGTCACCTTTAAAACTGCGAAGTTTATCCATATGTGGCTGTTTTATATGAATTTGTTGATGCTGTTTTGACACCCACTGTTCGATAAGCAAAAGCTCGTTAGGATCTTTTTCGGATAGATAGTAATCATATCTGATGCAACCGTCTTCTGCTCTTATTGCGTCCAAAACACCGCTTTCTTTTACTTTTTTAATAAAAGGCGCGCGTTTATCTGGCAGACATTCAAATTTCACATAAATTGTATACATTGTTTTTCTCCTCTGAAATAAGGTTTAAACTATAAAATTTAAAGTTTTGCTACATCGGCATCGGTAATAAGATGGAAGCCTGCATCTTCAAGCGCTTTTTCGGCAGCGGTATTGTCAGCAACACGAAGGACTACATAAGCGTGTTTTTCGGTGCGGGACATAAATGCGTAAAGATATTCCATATTAATGCCGACATCATCCAAAATGCCAAGAGCTTTTGAAAGTTTACCAGGCTCGTCGCCAATCTTAACACCAACAACATCGGTGGTTTTAATAAGGTAGCCTTCATCTGCAAGAGTTTTAAGCGCAGTATCATTATCGTTTACGATAAGACGAAGAATACCAAAATCCTGTGTGTCGGCAATTGAGAGCGCACGGATATTTACATTATGCTTTGCTAAAGTATCGGTTATATCAACCAATGTGCCTTGCTTATTTTCTACAAATACGGTTAATTGTTTAAGTGACATATTTTCATCTCCTATTAATCGTGTAGTTTACGTTTGTCAATAACGCGAACGGCTTTACCTTCGCTTCTGGTGATACTCTTGGGAGCTACAAGGTGAACGGTTGGGTTAATACCAAGCATTGTCTTCATAGCATTTGCAAGTGATTTTTCAAGGGCGGTGATACCGCCAACTGTATCGGTGAACTGATCGGGATTGAGTTCAACGTTAACTTCAAATGTATCGGTGTTGTTAACGCGGTCAAGTACAATTTGGTAGTTTGGCTGATAGCCTTCGTTAAGAAGCACTGTTTCAATTTGGCTTGGGAATACGTTAACACCGCGGATAATCATCATATCGTCGCTTCTACCCATAGGCTTGCTCATTTTTATGTGGGTACGACCGCAAGAACAGGGCTTACGGGTAAGAACGCAGATATCGCGTGTACGATAACGGAGTAGGGGGAAGGCTTCTT
>CAYOVQ010000094.1:0-4472 GCA_964407485.1 uncultured Ruminococcus sp. | reverse complement strand
CGGCATAACCCAAATGAACCTCGAGAACCTGACCGATGTTCATACGTGAAGGAACACCCAACGGATTAAGAACTATATCAAGCGGAGTACCGTCGGGTAAGAACGGCATATCTTCGCTGGGTAATATGCGAGATACAACACCCTTGTTACCGTGACGACCTGCCATCTTATCACCGACAGAAATCTTACGTTTCTGAGCGATGTAGCAACGAACAACCACGTTAACGCCTGGGCTTAACTCTGATGAATTTTCACGGGTAAATACCTTAACATCAACGATTGTGCCATATTCACCGTGAGGAACACGGAGAGAAGTATCTCGAACTTCGCGAGCCTTTTCACCAAAGATTGCACGAAGAAGTCGCTCTTCGGCAGTAAGTTCGGTTTCACCTTTAGGTGTTACCTTACCAACAAGAATATCGCCTGCCTTAACCTCGGCGCCTATACGGATGATACCGCGTTCGTCAAGGTCTTTAAGCGCATCGTCACCAACATTGGGGATATCGCGGGTAATTTCTTCGGGTCCGAGTTTTGTATCACGGCACTCGATTTCATACTCCTCGATATGAATAGAAGTATAGATATCATCGCGAACAAGACGCTCATTAAGCAAAACAGCGTCCTCGTAGTTGTAACCTTCCCAAGTCATAAAGCCGATAAGAGCGTTACGACCGAGTGAAATTTCACCGTTACTGGTAGCGGGACCGTCTGCGATAACCTCTTTTTCTGCTACCTCATCACCAACTGATACGATAGGCTTCTGGTTGATGCAGGTACCGTGGTTAGAACGCAAGAATTTAATGAGGTTATACTCATCAATCTCGCCGTTCTTTGCGCGGATTTTAATTGTGTCGGCGCTTACATAGGTAACAACGCCTGCGCGTTTTGCTAGCACTACAACACCCGAGTCAACAGCAGCTTTATATTCCATACCTGTAGCAACAATCGGATTTTCGGGTTTAAGAAGCGGAACAGCCTGCTTCTGCATGTTAGAACCCATCAACGCACGGTTGGTATCGTCGTTTTCAAGGAAAGGTATCATTGCGGTAGCAACAGATACAACCATTTTTGGTGATACGTCCATAAAGTCAGCACGTGAAGCCTCAACCTCGCTGTAGTTATCACGCATACGCGCATTTACCTTTTTATGAACAAAGTAGCCGTTTTCGTCAAGCGGTTCGTTAGCCTGCGCTACTACAAACTCGTCCTCTTCGTCGGCGGTCATATAAACAACCTCGTCAAGCACCCTGCCTGTAGCCTTATCTACACGGCGGAAAGGAGCCTCGATAAAGCCGTATTTGTTAATCTTTGCATAGGTTGCAAGATAAGAAATAAGACCGATGTTAGGACCTTCAGGTGTCTCGATAGGACACATACGGCCGTAGTGTGAGTAGTGAACGTCACGCACTTCAAATGATGCGCGGTCACGAGACAAACCGCCGGGACCCAACGCTGACAAACGACGCTTATGTGTAAGTTCTGAAAGCGGGTTGGTCTGGTCCATAAACTGTGACAGCGGTGAAGAGCCAAAGAACTCTTTAATAGCCGCTACAACAGGACGGATATTTATAAGTGACTGTGGAGTAATATTTTCGGGGTCTTGTGACTGTAAAGTCATCTTTTCGCGAACAACGCGCTCCATACGTGTAAAGCCTATACGGAACTGGTTCTGTAAAAGTTCGCCTACACTGCGGATACGACGGTTGCCTAGGTGGTCAATATCATCGATATTGCCCACTTCGTAAGGAAGACCGAGGAAATAGTTAACACTTGCTAAAATATCATCAATAGTGATGTGTTTAGAAATAAGCGCATCTTTGTTTTCAAGGATTGCGTCGCGTATTTCTTCTTTAGAACCACAGTTTTCGATAATATTTGTAAGAACTTCAAAACTTACGTTTTCATTAATGCCAAGACGTTCAAGTTCTTGCAACTCTTCATCAGAAAAGTCCACGAAGTTTTTAAGTTCAACCTTTTTATTGGTAAGAATTTTTACCTCTTTTTCCTGACCTTCGGAACTGATTGTTTTAACATATGCTTCATAAACGCCCTTTGTCTCAAAGTCTTGCGCCATTTCAGCAGAAACCAAGGCACCCTCTTCGACAATAATTTCACCGGTGCTGGGGTCTACAACAGGTCTTGATAACACTTTGTTTTTAATACGTGAGGCAAGACTTAACTTTTTGTTGTATTTAAAACGACCTACACGTGAAATATCATATCTGCCTGAATCTGCCAAAAGTTGCAACAGATACTCAACAGCGCCCTCAAAGTTGATAGGCTCGTTGGGTCGCAGTTTTTTATAAACTTCAATAATAGCCTGCTCTGATGAATTTGTATCATCTGCATCTAATGTTGCAGAAAGACGGGCATCTTCACCTACTACATCACAGATAACGTGATTCAAATCAAGATCCTTATCAAAACCGAGCAAGAAATTTTTGCTGTTTTGAATTAACTTGCGGTAATGGATGATGTCGTTTTTCTTTTCGTTCTTTTCTGCCTCTTCTAATTTCTTTTCAAACCAAGGCAAACATTTTTGAATTGAACCCAAAGCGCGAATGAATGTTGTAACGGGAAGTTTTCGATTCTTATCGATACGAACATGCAAAACATCGTTAACGCTGGTTTCATACTCTATCCAAGCGCCGCGGTTTGGTATAATGGTAGATGAAAACAGTTTTTTACCTGTTTTTTCATCAATTTTTCTGGCGTAGTATACACCGGGTGAACGAACAAGTTGAGATACTATAGCGCGCTCTGCACCGTTGATTACAAAAGTGCCCGAATCGGTCATAAGCGGAAAATCGCCCATGAAAACTTCGCTTTCTTTAATCTCGCCTGTTTCTTTATTGGTAAGTCTTGCAATTACGCGTAAGGGCGCAGCGTATGTGGTATCGCGCGCTTTACATTCGGTAACGCTATACTTTGGCTGTTCATCAATGCGGTAGTCAATGAAACTGAGTTCAAGGTTGCCGCTGAAATCGGTTATAGAAGAAATGTCTTCAAAAACTTCCATAAGACCTTCAGTGATGAACCAGTTGTATGAATCCTTCTGAATTTCAATGAGGTTGGGCATATCAATGACCTCATTGATTTTAGAGAATGTCATACGAGTGTTTTTACCCATCTGGACAGGTTTTACCATTTTGTTAGGCTCCATAGGTTTTCAATCACTCCTACTTAAAATTTGTGATATTTCATAAGAAATACCCACCAACAAATCGTGGATTTTTCGCCTTAAAAACTTCATCCAATCCGTCAAAAAGGCGCAAACCCCCCTATATTAGTAATTTCATATTATAAAACAATAAAAGTTTTATGTCAAGCACTTTTTTGAAAAATTTGAAAAATTTTCTAATTTAGCGATAGTGCGACAAAAAACAGGGGCAGCGCCAAATAGTAGCACTGCCTCTGCTTTTTGGTTGTATTTTATTCAAGAGGTTTCTATTATTCCACTAATATTTAGTACAATAACAATGTGCGCAAAGGCTGATGTAACCTCTTTAATCAGTTGGTGTTCGGTATTAGTGAGATAAAAAACTCCCAAAATCAAATTAAATCTCTATAATACAAATTTCGTGTATAGTCGCCTGTTGGCTTGTCGCCATTTTTATAATTGTCAAGTATCTCGCTGACTTCGCTTGATGTTTCATTGGTAAAATAAAGCAGAAGATAATCAACCTGCGGTATCTCATCTACCCTATCTCCCATATAAAGCGGTGCGGAATTGAGCAACTCGCTGTAACCCGCGCGGCACATAATGGGAAACTGTATGTTTTTGCGGTCGGTAATATAACCTTTTTTGTCACACTCGACACAGCTTCTGCCGTTACGAAGCGGACAATTCCTTGTCAGCATAAGCGGTAATCTGCCAAAGCCGAAAATACCGACGGGGATATTACTGTTGATACCTTTAATCTCTTTTAGTGAAATTTCAGCAGATAGCATAAGTTCATCTACGCCGATTTCTTTGTATATTTTTATGCTCTCGCTATTGTTTGCGTTAAGACCTACCGCACCCATAACCTTAAATCCCAATGATTTTGCAAGCGCCACGGCAGAAAGATTGCCGCAATAAGCGGTGGTTATTCCCTGCTGTTTTAATGCTTGCAGTCTTTTTATAACAGCCGACTCGTTTACAATATAACGCGGCAGTTCTGCAATAATCTCTGTACCGCTAATATCGGGCATTTCACACTCATAAGGTAATATAATCGACCTAATACCGTCAAGGTTTTCGGGCATTTGCTCTACGCTTGAAAATCGGGCAATAAACTGTTTTTTACCGTTTAAATTATCGATATTTTCAAAATGAGGCACGGTATAATCATTAACGACAATCTCGGCTCTTTTATTATCAAATTGCTCTATCGCGTCACGGCGCAACGCATTTAACTGTGATGCCGCCACAAAGAGTCCGTCATCAAGACTAACATTTATATCTTTACAATAATACGGTGTGTTACCAA
>CAYOVQ010000093.1:0-4490 GCA_964407485.1 uncultured Ruminococcus sp. | reverse complement strand
AAGAGGGCGTAACCTTTGCAAGTCATGTTGATGGCAAGCGTATTTTTATGGGACCCGAAGAGAGTATGCAAATTCAGTCTAATTTAGGCTCTACAATAGCAATGGCTTTTGACGAGTGTGTTGAAAACCCTGCGCAGTACAGTTATTCAAAGGCATCTTGTGAGCGCACTACCCGTTGGCTTAAGCGTTGTAAGGCTAAAATGCATGAATTAAATTCTCTTGAAACTACTATCAATCGTGAACAAATGCTTTTTGGTATAAATCAGGGTTGTACTTTTAATGATTTGCGTATTAATCATATGAAAGAGATTGCCGAACTCGATTTAGACGGCTATGCCATAGGCGGTTTGGCAGTAGGCGAGCCTGCCGAGGTTATGTATGATGTTATCGAACACGTAACACCTCATATGCCGCAGAACAAGATACGCTATCTTATGGGTGTCGGTACACCGCTCAATATTCTTAACGCGGTAGAGCGAGGGGTAGACCTTTTTGACTGTGTAATGCCCAGTCGTAACGCACGTCACGGACATTTGTTTACCTCAAAGGGCATTATAAATATCAACAACAAAAAGTATGAGTACGATATGACTCCTATTGATGACGAATGCGGCTGTCCTGTGTGTCAGAGATACAGTAAAGCATATATCCGTCATCTGCTTAAAAGCACCGAAATGCTCTCACAGCGTCTACTTGTTCTTCACAACCTATGGTTTTACAATCACCTTATGGAAGATATACGCAAAGCCATAGATGAAGATCGCTTTGCGCAGTTTAAATCAGAAAAAGAAAAAATATTAGGAAATCGAATTTAATACATGAAGTGTCGAAACTAATACTGTTTCAATCTCAACAATAATTTTACGCTTTAAAGTGTTGATTTTTAAATTTTGTTATGTTATAATCGTCAAATATAAAAGCGTAGGGGGGTTATCAATGGATAATAAAACACTGCAAATTCTTATCGCTATGATAATTTATATGGCAGTTGTAATTGTAATTGGTGTTTTGTTTGCAAAACGCGCAAACAAAAGTTCTGAAAACTATTTTTTAGGTGGTCGTTCACTGGGACCATGGGTTACGGCTATGAGCGCAGAGGCATCCGATATGAGCGGTTGGCTTCTTATGGGTCTGCCCGGTGTTGCTTACTGGTGGGGTGTTTCTGACGCTGCTTGGACCGCTATAGGTCTTGCCATAGGTACATACCTTAACTGGCTTGTTGTTTCAAAGCGACTTCGCCGTTATAGTATAAGGGCAAATAATTCAATCACTTTGCCCGAATTTTTCTCTAACCGTTTTCGTGAAAAAAATAAGATTATTATGACACTTGCGGCATTGTTTATTTTAATATTTTTCACGGTTTATGCGGCAAGTTGTTTTGTAACCTGCGGCAAACTGTTTTCGACGCTGTTTGGGGCGCCGTACGTTGCAATGATGATCGTAGGCGCAATATTTGTATTGCTTTATACAATACTTGGCGGCTTCCTTGCAGAAAGCGCATCTGATTTTATGCAGGCCATCGTTATGATTGTGGCGCTTGCTGTTATTGTTGTAATCAGCACTGTAAGAGCAGGTGGTTTGGGCGCTGTTGTTGATAATGCACGTGAAATACCAGGATTTTTAGATTTCTTTGGTATTGCAACACCTTCGCTTAATGATGCGGGTGAGCAGATTGTAAATGCAGGCAAGCCTGTGTTTGATGCGGCGGGTAACTACAGCATTTTAAGCGTTTGTTCATCTCTTGCATGGGGTCTGGGTTACTTTGGTATGCCTCAAGTACTCTTGCGCTTTATGGCTATTCGTCGTGAAGATGAACTAAAGCGTTCAAGAAGAATTGCTATGATTTGGGTAGTGATTTCGCTTGCTGTTGCAGTGTTTATAGGTATTGTAGGCCGTCAGTTGTATCCCACAGTACACCTTACAAAATCTGCCGCTGAAAATATCTTTATAACTCTTGCCACAAGTTCTTTACCCGCAATAATTGCAGGTTTTGTAATGGCTGGTATTTTGGCTGCTACCATCAGTTCTTCGGATTCATATTTGCTTATCGCGGCATCGGCCGTTGCTAAAAACATCTTTCAGGGTGTCGTTAAAAAGGATGCAAACGACAAGCAGGTAATGCTTATTACAAGAATTACTTTACTTGTAATTGCGGTTATCGCGATTGTTATTGCGCTTGACGAAGACAGTATTATTTTTGAAATCGTATCGTTTGCGTGGTCAGGCTTTGGCGCTACCTTTGGTCCACTTATGATTTTCTCACTTTTCTGGAAACGCATTAACCGTGCAGGCGCTATCGCAGGTATGGTAAGCGGTGCCGCAAGCGTGTTTATTTGGAAACTTTTAATCGCAAAACTTGGCGGTGTGTTTGCAATTTATGAACTGCTTCCTGCATTTATAATTTCTTCAATTTGTATTGTTGTTGTGTCGCTTCTCACAGCGCCGCCCTCAAAAGAAATCGAAGAGGATTTTGATGCTGTTAAGGCTGGAATAACTGAATAATCAAAAAATATTAAAATCGGTTTGAAATTTAAATTTCAAACCGATTTTTTATGTTTTGTAACAATTTTTAAAATTTTGCTTATTATGTAATAACGGAGGGATAAAAATGCGTAGAAAAAGCAATAACTTTAATAAAGGACTCATCGCAATAGTTTTTGCGGTAGGGCTGCTTATCAGTTGTTTTTGTCCTCCAAAATTTTTAGTTGGCATACTTGCAATCTGGGTAATAATACTGGGAATATCTTGTTGCAAGCATTAACGGAGGTAGCGTTTATGAAAGTGGTTATCGTAAAAAGTCCAAAGATTTTAAGTGGTATATTGCGAATGATATTCGGTATAAAAAAAGAAAGTGCATAAATACATAAAGTCCCGACCGCGAAGTCGGGACTTTAATAATGTACATTATTTTATTGTGCCAAGGGACGTCTCTTTTTGAATTACGTCGTGTGCTCCACCCTCAACAATACTTGTAGCAGATACAAGTGTGAGTTTTGCTTTATCGCGGAATTCGGGAAGATTTAGCGCGCCGCAGTTGCACATGGTAGATTTAACCTTGCTAAGCGACAGAGCCACGTTATCTTTTAATGAACCTGCGTAGGGAACATAAGAGTCAACGCCCTCTTCAAACGATAACTTTTTGTCACCACCCAAATCATAGCGCTGCCAATTGCGAGCACGCGCAGAGCCTTCACCCCAATATTCTTTATAGTAACTGCCGTTAAGGCGAACTTTGTTGGACGGGCTTTCATCAAAACGGGCAAAATAACGTCCAAGCATTACAAAGTCAGCGCCCATAGCAAGTGACAGGGTAATGTGATGGTCGTGTACGATACCGCCGTCAGAGCAAACGGGAACATAAACACCTGTCTCTTCATAATATTCGTCACGAGCCTTGCATACTTCGATAAGCGCAGTAGCCTGTCCGCGACCGATACCCTTTGTTTCACGGGTGATGCAGATAGAACCGCCGCCGATACCTACTTTAATAAAGTCTGCGCCACAGTCGGCGAGAAAGCGGAAACCTTCGGCATCTACAACGTTGCCTGCGCCTACCTTAACATTGTCACCGTAGTGTTCGCGAATCCAAGCGATAGTAAGTTTTTGCCATTCGCTGAAACCTTCGGATGAGTCAATACAAAGCACGTCTGCGCCTGCATTAATAAGAGCAGGAACACGCTCTGCATAGTCGCGTGTGTTAATACCTGCACCTACAACATAACGTTTTGCGCTGTCGAGCAGTTCGTTGGGGTTTTCTTTATGAGCATCGTAATCTTTTCTAAAAACAAAGTATTTAAGATTGCCGTCTTTATCAATGATAGGCAGAGAATTTAACTTGTTATCCCAGATAATATCGTTTGCTTGCTTAAGTGTTGTACTTTCGTCGGCAACAATAAGTTTATCAAGAGGTGTCATAAAGTCACAAACCTTTGTATCGGTAGACATACGGCTAACGCGATAATCACGACCTGTAACAATACCCAAAAGTTTGCCGTTTGATGTACCGTCAGATGTTACAGCAACGGTAGAAAAACCGTTCTTTTCTTTAAGATTTAAAACATCCTGTAAAGTGCTGTCGGGTGTAACATTAGATGCGCTTACAACAAAACCTGCTTTGTATGCTTTAGCGCGTGCTACCATTGCAGCCTCATCTTCAATGGTTTGTGAGCCGTATATAAATGATACACCGCCTTCACGGGCAAGTGCCACGGCAAGTTTTTCACCTGATACCGCCTGCATTATTGCAGATACCATAGGTATATTCATACTGATTGCGGGCTCTTCACCTTTTTTAAATTTAACTAAAGGTGTTTTGAGTGTTACGTTTGCAGGAACACATTCAGAAGAAGAATAACCCGGAACCAAAAGGTACTCATTAAACGTGTGTGAGGTTTCTTTAAAATAATATGCCATTTCTTAAACCATACCTTTCATAAATTTATATTTTTTCAATTATATCTTTTTTATTATCAAAAGTCAATCGCTTTATT
>CAYOVQ010000092.1:0-4520 GCA_964407485.1 uncultured Ruminococcus sp. | reverse complement strand
GTAATGCACGGCTTTAACAGCATTATGCTAAAGGACGAAAACGGCGAGCCTGCTCCCGTGTATTCTGTAGCCAGCGGTCTCGATTATCCGTCATCGGGTCCTGAACACGCATTTTTGCAGGAAATCGGTCGTGTTAAATACGATGTAATTGATGACGAAGAAACAATAGATGCATTTTACAAACTTGCCCGCCTTGAAGGCATAATCCCCGCAATTGAGAGTTCACACGCAGTAGCCTACGGTATGAAACTTGCAAAAACTATGGACCACGGTTCTGTACTTATAAATCTTTCCGGTCGCGGTGACAAAGATATGGATTATGTAATTGAAAATTACGGAATCAGATAACAAACAATTCATACTCTAACAACAAAGACACTGCTTTATGCCAAAGCAGTGTCTTTATTATTTAATTGCGCATTATGCTTTTATTTTAGTTCGTCAAGAGTCAGCGAGTAACTGTCTAAAAATTCTGCCAAAAATACATCGGCTTCGGGCATATTCATTTCTTTTATAGCGTCAAGGGTGCTTTTTTCGGCGGAAACGAATTCTTTGTTTCCGCTGTTTTTTTCTTCAATGCATTTTATAAGCGCCGAAATTTTATCTGCCGCTTTAATCAGTTTTTCTGTGTCGCTGTCAGGATTGTAAATGGGCGCAAAATCATCACGCATATCCTCGGGCAGCAGATTTATAAGACGTTCTTCGGCAATGCCCTCGATTTGCTTGTAAACGTTTTTTATGTTTGCGTTATAATACTTGATAGGGGTGGGCATATCACCTGTAATGATTTCAGAGGTATCGTGAAACATAGCGGCAACTGCCACAGCATTTGCGTCAATATCACTGTCAAAACGGCGGTTGCGTATAACCGCCAGCGCGTGAGCAATAAAGGCAACCTCGAGCGAGTGTTCACTTAAATTCTCCTGCCTTGTGTTGCGCATAAGACCCCAACGGTATATATTTTTCATTCGCGACATCATCGCATAAAAATGACTTGACAAAGTTATCACATCCTTACTTGAATATTATATATTTTTTTGATATAATAATCAATAATAATATTTTAAATTCGGCGAGGTGAATTAAATGACCTTCTCACAAAGCAAACAGATGACCTTGCGTCCCCAAAAAGAAAAGAAACTGTTTACTTTTTTGTTAGCGGCAATAGTTGCGGCTTGTCTGTTTTTGCCCTATATGATAATGAGCGAGGGTTATTTCACCTTTTACGGCGATTTTAACGTTCAGCAGATACCTTTTTACCAGATGTGCCATCAGGCAATAAGAGAGGGTAACGTTAACTGGAACTGGCTTACCGATTTAGGCTCTGATTTTGTAGGCTCTTATGCATTTTATCTGCTTGGCAGTCCGTTTTTCTGGATAACGCTGGTATTCCCCAACAGTTTTGTGCCGTATTTAATGGGTCCGCTGCTTGTTTTAAAATTTGCCTGCGCGGCGCTTACAGGGTATTTATATATCCGACGTTTTACCAAAACATCCTATGCCGCATCATTAGGCGGTCTGCTTTATGCTTTTTCGGGATTTTCGATTTACAACATATTCTTTAATCATTTTCACGAAGCAATAATCGCTTTTCCGCTGTTGTTGCTTGCAATAGAACTTCTTATTACCGAAAACCGACGCGGAGTCTTTGCACTGGCGGTTGCCTTTTGCGCTATTACCAACTACTTTTTCTTTTTTGGTATGGTGGTGTTTTGCGTAATATATTTCTTTGTGCGCCTTTTTTCAAATGCCATCAAGGTAAAAATATCACGCTTTTTGGTGTTTGTGTTCGAGGCAGTTTTAGGTCTTGCTTTATCGGCTGTGTTGCTTGTCCCTGCGTTAAATGCTATTATGGGCAACTCGCGTATTTCAAATATTCTTATGGGTTGGAACGGCATCACCTACGGCAAAGAACAGATTTATTTAAACATTATACAGTGTTTTTTCTTTCCGCCTGACTTACCTGCGCGCCCTGTGTTTTTTCCCAGTGCTAATGTAAAGTGGTCGTCTTTGGGCGGATGGTTACCCGTATTCAGTATGACAGGTTTTTTTACGTGGTTTAAACTGCGTGAAAAAAGTTGGCTTAAACGGGTGTTGGCAATTTGTGTGCTTTGCGCTATGGTGCCTATACTCAACAGCGCCTTTTATGCCTTTAATACCTCGTATTATGCGCGATGGTTTTATATGCCCGTGCTAATGATTTCTCTCGCTACCGTAATGCTTACCGAGGATAAATCGGTTGATTTTGGCACAGGTCTTCGTTGGACATCTGCCATAACGCTTGCATTTGTGTTAGTTATAGGCTTCTTTCCGCAAAAGAACAGCGACGGCGAACTTATATTCGGCCTTTATACACAAAGCGAAAACGGTATGTATATAGCGCGTTTTTGGATAACTGCATTAATCGCATTAATCTGTCTGCCGATGCAAAAACTGCTTTTTGAAACTCTAAAAACAAACCGCGAAAAATTCTACAAGGGCGCTATCGCCTGCGTTTGTATAATATCTATTCTTTACGGCAATGTGTTTATAGCGCTTGGTCGTACACATTCTTATGAAGTTAAAGAGATTATGATTGACTCGCTTATTGAGGGTGAGGTCTATCTTGAAGATGAAACTAATTTCAGAATAGATGTTTACGACGGTGTTGATAATACGGGTATGTATTTGGGATATCCCACCATAAACGCGTTCCATTCGGTTGTGTCACCGTCTATTATGGAATTTTACGACTATATAGGCATTGAACGCTCGGTCGCAAGCAGACCTGATACTGATATCCCTGCGATACGTTCCTTGCTTTCGGTAAAATATCTGCTTAATCACAGTGACAGCGACAGTTTTGTAGACGATGACGGCAATACCCTTATGCCCGATTACGAATATGTAAAAACCAGCGGCGGATATTACGTTTACGAAAACAAAAATTATATACCGTACGGCTTTTCGTATGATTATTATATGAGTTATGATTTTTGTGATGATTACAGTAAAAACAACCGTTCGCGCCTTATGCTTAAGGCGATACTGCTTACTGATAGCCAGATTGAAAAATACGGCGAGTATATGACCGATATACAGGATTTAAAGAGCGGGGAGGTATATACTGACAGCGGCATAACCTTAAGTTTAACCGATACTGCTATGTCTTATGATGCCGCCGCTTTGCGTGAGACTTCTGCCGATAGTTTTGCTATCGACAATAACGGTTTTTCGGCTACTGTTACAAGAAATAAAAAATCGCTTGTGTTTTTCTCGGTGCCCTATGACGAGGGTTGGACTGCTACCGTAAACGGTAAGACTGTAGAGGTCGAAAAGGTTAACGCAGGTTTTATGGCGGTGGCGGTAGACGAGGGTGAGTCACAAATCCGTTTCAATTATCGCAATACGGGTCTTGTGTTAGGTGTTACTGTAACATTTGTTGCCGCGGCAATATTTGTTTTGTATATGTTGATATCTTTAATCTATTTAAAGAAGCATCCAAGTGATACCGATTATCCCGAGGGTGAAGCACTGCTTAAAAGTTGGCATGCCGACGACATAGCCGAAGCGGCTCTTATGTATCGAAAAGAGGACGAAACACCGCAAAAAAGCATTTTGGATAGTCTTGACGATGAACAGATGTCTATGCAAAACAAAGAACTTATAGGCGGCTTTAAAATAAGCGAAGATGCGTTTGATGAGGAAGATTAAAATGAAACTTAAATACAATTTTGTAATAAATCAGGTAGCAGGTGAAACGGTTGCCGTATCTGTGGGCAACACTACAGGCGGTTTTAACGGTTATATCAAACTTAATGAAACAGGCGCTTTTATATTTAAAATGTTAAAGGATGACGTTACCCGTGAAGAAGTTATAAACGGTTTGCTTGCCAAGTACCCCGATGCCACGCAAGAAGATGCGCGCGATAGCGTAGATGAACTTGTAGAAAAACTTAAAAAGGCAGAACTTCTTGTATGAAAACCTACGATATAAACGCGGTCGAAGAGCAACTAAAAAATCAGGACACCGCAGCCTTTCTTACAAGCGGTGCAAGTATGCGACCGCTACTGCGCACACATAAAGATATTGTGGTAATCTCAAGGGCAAAGCACCCTTTGGCTGTGGGTGAAGTTCCGCTTTATAAAAAACGCGGGGTAGATAAACTTATTCTGCACCGAATAATCGGTATAAAAGAAGACGGTACATATATTACGCGCGGCGACAATACCTATCATAAAGAGTATATACCTCAAAGTGACGTCGTGGGTGTTATGACGGCTGTTTACCGTGGTGGGAAATATATTGATTGCGCCAGCTCAAAGGCATATAAAATATATGTTAAAATAAACAAATTTTTATATCCTGTAAGATATGTTTGGAAGACAAAAATCCGTGCGTTTTTGGGCAAAATCAAGAGGAAGATTTTATCATAGGCAGGGGATATATTTGCGCAGAATAAAATTGCTTACAATTATAATATGTGTAATAACGCTTTTGACAGCATGCAGTAATAATACCTCCGTTGATAATAACAGCG
>CAYOVQ010000091.1:0-4543 GCA_964407485.1 uncultured Ruminococcus sp. | reverse complement strand
GAGGGATATCCTCCATTATATGTATAATTCTAATATTTACAGAGTCTATTGTCAAGGCGTAATTTCCCAAAAATAACGTCGGTTACTTGGCGGAAAATCTGTGAGAACCCCATATTCAGGGTCATAAAATTTTCCTTCAAAATAAAGTGACCAATGCCAGCACTTCGGTGTTTCAAGACTGAGTATTGCCACCCGCGGTAAATCACTTTTATTTTTTACCTCTACCCTGTTTTCTTTGAACCCAATGTTTAACGCTTTAAGCGCCTCTTTCATATCTTTAAGCGTAGTTTCTTTTTCGGTATTTACAAGTTTGAAAATCTCATAAACATCCACACCCGACAGCATAGAAAGCACCGCCTGCCCACACGCTAAGGGATTGGGTTCATAAATATGTTTTACTTCACTGACTAACGGCATAATAACCTCTTTCACCTTTCGGCTCCCTCTGACGAGGGAGCCGTCAGCACAGCTGACTGAGGGAGAGAGCATTTAACGATAGAATCTATATATTCACACACACCATAAAAATTACGGTCAATATCTAAATTACATATTCTTATAACTGTTAAGTACATGCTCTCTAATTCTTTTGTTCTTATTTCATCTTTTGTGATTTGACTTTCAGTGTAGTGTCCACCACCATCGAGTTCAATAATAAGCTTTGCTTTGGCACAATAAAAATCAGCGATATAGTTTCCCATGGCTTTTTGTCGCTGAAATCTTATTGGATAATCACGCAAAAACTTGTACCATAGTTTTCGTTCCCATGGTGTCATATTTTTTCGCAAAGTTTTGGCAATGGGGATATTAGCCTTATTATATTCTTTCATTTTTTTACTCTCTCCCTCCGTCAAAACTTCATTTTGCCACCTCCCTCGTCAGAGGGAGGCAAATCACCACATAAATTATAATTTTCGCGCCTTAACAATTAAAAAATTAGGTTTAAGCAATTCTTTTTTTAGGTTGGGTCTTATCTTTAATGCTTCTTCACTTGGAATTGGCTCAACTACCTTTTCTATACAAAAACCGTTTGATGCAAGCGTTGTTAAAATATCACCTATCGTACGGTGATATTTTTCTACGCCATCAACAAACCATGTTGATTTTCTTAACCCACGTTGGCAATAGTTTGAAAACGTGTAAGAAACCGGCACACCTTTTTCATCACGGTTAAAATGTCCTTTGCCGTCAATGGTAGCTGTAATAATCTGAGTTGTCATAAATATTTTGCACAGCCATAAACAATACCTCCTACTTATATTTTTATTATACCATAATTTGTGCAGTATGTAAATCTAAAAGATAGTTAAATTATGCAACTAACACGGACGGTCAATGACCACCCCTACACAATAAAATTTAGTTTTAATCGTAGGGGCGAGCATTGCTCGTCCGCCATTTATATCCGTGCCACAGGCACACAATAACATTGCGTAAGCAATATATCACTTGGGTCTTGACCCTAAATTTATTTCACCAAAGTACCGCCGTCAGTTTTTAATAGAATATATATCTGCTCTTCTTCGAGCGTTGCGACATTTATATACACAAGAATTTCCTGATTTTCTTCTCCACGACACAAAAACTCATAGCACCGCACTTCACCACCGCTATCCGTAGGGATAAGAGTTATTGAACTTTTTTCAACCTCAAGGTCACTGCTTATTTTCTCCATTGCTTGTTCTGATGTGAACTCGGTCGTTTTAAAAGCGCGGTCAGTATGATTGGTAAGATAACCTGCCGTTTCAAGCAACATTACCTCACCCGTGTCCATAGCGACGCCCACTTTAATCAAATCGGTATAGCATATTGTCTGACCGTCAAGATAGGCAAAATTTATTACGCATACACCCTCATCGGTATAAAAATAAGTGTCCACCATATTTATTATCTGCATATCCGCTAAAAAACTTTTAGCCTTTGACAATGCCTGTTCGTACGACAGCAATATCTCCCCTATAACACGGTTTTTTCGCATATATACCACATATCCGCCCGATTTGCTAACCGTAACATTAACGTTGTTGTCACAAAAACGGTAGCACTCTATCTTACCGTTTTGCATATCCTCAAAAGCAAGACTGCTGTCGTCACCCGCAAACCTTTGCGCCACCTCTAATGCCTCTGCTTCGGAGTATTGCTTTGCGTTTGATGTCATAAGCGGTTGCTTTTGCAAAATATGGTCGGAATACGGTCCGTCATATATAAGGGTTGGATAATCGGATAAATTCTCTTCAAGTTCTGTCAGTGAAGCGGCAAGCCCCTGCTCGTCTACAACATCATTTAATCGGTTTTCAACCGATTGCGCCCACGCTTGCGGTGTGTTGTACTCTATGCCTGAATCATTTATAACCTCTGTAACCGCTTTTGCCGTACTGCTTAACAGTTTTAATTCTTCGCGTTGTTTGTCAGTAACGGTATTTTCACTCGTTATGTTTTTAGAAACCGACAGAGCATAGTTGCCAACCTGTGATAAAAAACGATATATTGTAGACAGATTGCTATCGCCTATGGGTAATTCAGATAGAGCCGTCTTTGCAATTTCCGCTTCACTGAAAATCTCGGCGGATAGCGAACTCATTCTCTTTGCCGAAGAAACGTATACCGTTTTTTCTATTGCCACACTTATGTTATTAAGACTGCTATTAAGTTGTTCATATGCGCGCGAGTACTGGTTTTCTATCATTAGCAGATACTTTTTACTCTTGTTACTTTCTTTTATTACAAAGCCGCCCAAAACCAATATTGTCGCCGATAAAAGTGAAACAACCTTTATAAACGTTTGTTTTTTTACCATATAAACACTCCTTAACTTTTATTTTTATCTTTTAATTTATTTTTAAACAGTTAACTATTGATTTTTTACAAATTTTGTGTTAAGATTATGCTCGGTAAAGGCTGTGACGAAGACAGTAGCGTGTTTTGCAATTACCTAAAGCGAGTTGACGGTGGTGTAAGGTCAGCGGTAAAAATCACGTGAATATCACTTCCGAGCTTCTGCGTGAAAGGCATTCGCCCATTAGCGTACGACGGCTATCTCCATCGTTAAAGGGAGTGCGGATATTGGTCCGTTCAAATAGGTGGTTAAACGCGCGATGTAAATTTTCATCCCTGTCCTATTATGGACGGGGATTTTATTAATTGTAGGGGTGTCGTTGCGAGGGCTGAAAGCGCGTGGCAATCCCCCTATACGAAAGGATTGTAATCTAAATGTACGACAGCATCTCTCCAAATCTTAATTTTGTAGAGCAAGAAAAGAAAATCAAACAGTTTTGGGATGACAACAAAATATTCGAAAAGAGTATCGAAACAAAGGCACAGGGCGAACCCTATGTATTTTACGACGGCCCCCCTACCGCTAACGGCAAGCCACACATAGGTCACGTTCTTACACGCGTTATCAAGGATATGATTCCTCGTTACCGCACAATGAAGGGATGTATGGTTCCACGTAAAGCCGGTTGGGATACCCACGGTCTGCCTGTTGAACTTGAGGTTGAAAAACTTTTAGGTCTTGACGGTAAAGAACAGATAGAAGAATACGGTCTTGACCCATTTATCAACCACTGTAAAGAAAGTGTCTGGAAGTACAAGGGTATGTGGGAGGATTTCTCAAAAACCGTTGGCTTCTGGGCTGATATGGATAATCCTTATGTAACCTACGACAACAACTTTATCGAGTCAGAATGGTGGGCTTTAAAACAGATTTTTGATAAAGGCTTACTTTACAAAGGCTTTAAAATCGTACCCTACTGCCCACGTTGCGGAACTCCGCTTTCTTCACACGAAGTAGCGCAGGGTTATAAAAACGTTAAAGAACGCAGCGCCGTTGTTCGCTTTAAGGTTGTGGGCGAGGATGCTTACTTCCTCGCTTGGACTACTACCCCTTGGACCCTGCCCTCAAACGTGGCTCTTTGCGTAAACCCCGACGAAACCTACTGCCGCGTTAAAGCCGCCGACGGCTACACCTACTATATGGCAGAGGCACTGCTTGATAAGGTTCTCGGCAAACTCGCTACCGAAGACGCGCCCGCTTACGAAATTCTTGAAAACTACAAGGGCGCAGAACTTGAATATAAAGAATATGAACCACTCTTTGACTTTGTGAAACCCACTTGCGAAAAGCAAAATAAAAAAGGTCACTACATCACCTGTGACGGCTACGTTACTATGACCGATGGTACAGGTATTGTTCATATTGCCCCCGCTTTCGGTGAAGATGACGCCAAGGTTGGCAGAAAGTACGACCTACCATTTGTTCAGTTTGTTGACGGTCAGGGCAACTTAACTGCCGAAACTCCCTATGCAGGTGTATTTGTTAAAAAGGCTGACCCGCTGGTTCTTGTTGACCTTGAAAAGATGGGACTGCTCTTTGATGCGCCCAAGTTTGAGCACGATTATCCTCACTGCTGGCGCTGTGATACTCCCCTTATCTACTATGCGCGCGAGTCTTGGTTTATCAAAATGACCGCCGTTAAGGATGACCTTATCCGTAACAACGATACTGTAAACTGGATTCCCGAAAGCATCGGTAAGGGTCGTT
>CAYOVQ010000090.1:0-4663 GCA_964407485.1 uncultured Ruminococcus sp. | reverse complement strand
ACTTATGGAAGCTTACCGCTCCTACATTGGTAAGATGTTCCGATTGTGGCGCATACAAGCGTCCCCACAGAATTTGCACTGCATGCGGCAAGTATAACGGCCGTCAGGTTGTAGAAATCGCAGAGTAATTTGTTTTTTATGAGAGGAGGAGCAATCCTCCTCTTGTTTTTTGTGTAAAAATATCGTATTATATAATATGTTAAGGTGGTGAGGGTATGTCTGTTATAATTAAAGACATTGAGAAGAAAAGTCCAGCAAGCAAAGCGGGTATTAAAGCGGGCGATACGCTTGTATCTTTAAACGGCAATAGTATAATGGATGTGCTTGACTACCGTTTTTATCAGAATAACGAAAAGATTATTGCCGAAATTATTAACGAAAAAGGCAAAGTAAAAAAAGTTAAAGTAAAAAAAGGTGAGTACGACGAATTAGGTATGGTGTTTGATACCTATCTTATGGATGAAAAGCGTTCTTGTAAAAATAAGTGTATTTTTTGCTTTATCGATCAGTTGCCAAAGGGACTGCGTGAAAGTCTTTATTTTAAAGATGATGATTCACGACTTTCATTTCTTTTTGGTAATTATATTACCCTTACCAACATTACCGAGCACGAAATTGAGCGCATTATAAAAATGCACATCAGCCCGATAAATATATCTGTTCATACCACAAACCCCGAACTTCGAGTAAAAATGATGACTAACAAAAACGCAGGTTGCGCGCTTGATGTTATGCGTCGGTTTAACGATGCAGGTATAAAAATGAACAGTCAGTTGGTTTTGTGTCCCAATATAAACGACGGTGATGAACTTCGTCGCAGTTTAGATGATTTATTAAAACTTGAAAATATGGAGTGTATAGCTGCAGTGCCTGTGGGTCTTACAAAATACCGCGAGGGACTGACTGAACTTACACCTTTTAATAAAGATACCGCCGCAGAGGTACTTGATATTATTGATGAGTATGAAAAAAAATCTTTGCAAAAGTACGGCGACAGGCGCATTTACGGCTCTGATGAGTTTTATCTTTTAGCAGAGCGAAAAATCCCCAATGCCGAATTTTACGGTGATTTTTTACTGCTCGAAAACGGTGTCGGTTTGTGCGCTTTGCTTAAATTCGAAGCCAATGAAGCGCTTGCTGATATTGAGCCGTGCGAATGCGAACGACACATATCCATTGCGACAGGTGTTGACGCGTATGCCTTAATACGAGAGATAGCCGATTGTTGCGAGCAAAAGGCAAAGGGATTAAGATGTGACGTATACGCTATAAAAAATAATTTTTTAGGTGAAAGAATTACCGTTGCAGGTTTGGTTACCGCAACCGATATATATGACCTGTTAAAAAACAAAAATTTAGGCGATACTTTACTTATACCGTCTTCAATGCTGCGCGCCGAGGGCGATATGTTTCTTGACAGCATTACGGTAGATGAACTTTCTAAAAAACTTAACGTAAGCATAAAGCCTATTGATTGCAACGGCTATGCTTTGGTAGATGGAATATTAGGGAGGTAGAAAAAATGGCAAAACCTATTATTGCAGTTGTGGGCAGACCAAATGTTGGCAAATCCACATTGTTTAATAAACTTATAGGTAAAAGACTGTCTATTGTAGATGATACCCCAGGTGTTACGCGTGACCGTATTTACGGCGATACCGAGTGGCAGGGCAAAAAGGTTATGCTTGTAGACACAGGCGGTATAGAGCCTAAAACAAATGATATTATATTATCGGGTATGCGTTCACAGGCGCAACTTGCTATTGATACTGCAAACGTAATTATTATGGTTTGCGATATGCAAACGGGTGTTACCGCTACCGACAGCGAAATTGCCTCAATGCTGCTTAAAAGCGGAAAACCCATTGTGTTATGTGTTAACAAGTGCGATAAAATCGGTGACGTTCCGCCCGAATTTTATGAATTTTATAATTTAGGCCTCGGCGACCCGATTGCTGTGTCATCTGTACATGGTCACGGCACAGGTGATTTGCTTGATGCGGCTTATGATTTTTTGCCTGACACTGATGATGTTGATGATGAAGAGGTTATCAATGTTGCGGTTATTGGCAAACCAAATGCCGGCAAGAGTTCGCTTGTAAATAAAATTACAGGTGAAGAGCGCGCTATAGTATCTGATATTGCAGGTACTACGCGTGATGCTATTGACTCGCTGGTTGTTAATAAATTCGGCAAATTCAATTTTATTGATACCGCAGGTCTTCGCCGCAACAGCCGTGTTGAAGACAAAATTGAAAAATACAGCGTTATACGTGCCAAAATGGCTATTGAACGCTCGGATGTTTGCGTTATTATGATTGACGGTACCGACGGCTTTACCGAGCAGGATTCAAAAGTTGCGGGTCTTGCTTTAGAAGAGGGCAAAGCGTGCATAATTGCAGTAAATAAATGGGATATAGTTGAAAAAGACGGTCAGACGATGGACAACTATCGCAAAAAACTGATGAACGATTTTTCATTTATGCCATATGCGCCTATTATATTTATATCTGCTAAAACAGGTCAGCGTCTTGACCGACTTTTTGAGTTGATAAACTATGTACGCACACAAAACACAATGCGCATTTCGACAGGCAAACTCAATGACATCCTTGCCGATGCTACTGCGCGTGTGCAACCCCCGTCTGATAAAGGTAAGCGTCTGAAAATTTACTATATGACACAGGCGTCAACATGTCCGCCTACCTTTGTTTGCTTTTGCAACAATGCAGAACTTTTCCATTTTTCATATCAACGTTATCTTGAAAATCAGATTCGTTCAACCTTTGGTCTTGAAGGTACGCCCGTAAGATTTGTTATCCGCGAGAGAGGAGATAAAAACGTATGATTTTTGCCGTTTTATCAGTAATAGTTGCTTATCTGCTTGGCAGTATCAGTTTTGCCGTGGTGTTTTCAAAAGCCTTTATGAAAAGGGATGTCCGCGAACTTGGAAGTGGCAATGCAGGCACTACAAATATTATGCGTACAGGCGGTTTTGTACTTGGCGCTATTACCTTTTTAGGTGACGTTTTAAAGGGTTTTGTTGCTTGTTTTATTGGTAAATTGGTATTTGCTAATGTTTTTGAAAATGGCGAAAGTTGGGCAGTTTACGGCGCATTTATTTGCGGGCTCGCCTGTATGTTGGGGCACGTATTCCCAATATTCTTTCAGTTTAAAGGCGGTAAAGGTATCGCTACAAGCGTAGGTATTTTTGCAGTTTGTTGTTATCCTGCAATACTAATAGGTCTTTCGGTTTTTGCGCTGGGTGTTCTGCTTACAAAGATTGTGTCTGTTAGTTCTATTGCGGCGGCGGTTACGGTTGTTACCTGTACAATGATATTTCATAATATTAATGACCCTGCACTCTTTTGGCCGCAGGCTGTACTTGCCGTGGCTATGGGCGCATTAGTTATTGCAAAACATTCTGAAAATATTAAAAGATTAATTAATGGTACCGAAAAGAAACTCACTATTGGAGGTAAAAAGTAATATGGCAAAAATTACCGTTCTGGGCTCTGGCGGTTGGGGAACAGCGCTTGCTATATCGGCATTTAATTGCGGACACGAAGTGTATTTGTGGTCGCCTTTTGAACACGAGGTTTGCGAACTGAATAAAAATCGCGAAAATGTTAAACTTTTACCGGATATTAAAATACCCGATAAGATAACAATTACCTCTAATATAAATTGTGCAAGCGGTTCATTGATTTCTGTAATTGCTTGTCCGTCTGGTGCGGTGCGTTCGGTTGCATCGCAATTAAAAGTTGTAGAAAATCATGGTATTGTTGTAAATGTTGCAAAAGGTTTTGAAAAAAATACTTTAAAAAGACTTTCAGAGGTAATTTGTGAAGAGTTACCAAATGATAAAATTACTGTTTTATCGGGTCCGTCACACGCCGAAGAGGTCGCCCGTATGATACCAACTTCACTTGTTGCATCTTCAAAGAGTTTTACTGCGGCAAGTATTGTGCAAGATGTGTTATCAAGCGAGTTCTTGCGTATTTATACATCTAATGATATCATTGGTGTGGAATTAGGCGGCGCGCTTAAAAATGTTATTGCAGTTTGCGCAGGTGTATCAGACGGATTAGGTCTTGGCGATAATACCAAGGCGGCACTTATTACGCGAGGACTTAGTGAAATGGCAAACCTTGGCGTTTGTATGGGCGCCGATGAGCGAACGTTTATGGGCCTTACAGGCATTGGTGATTTGGTAGTTACTTGCACATCACAGCACAGTCGCAATAACCGTTTTGGTAACAAGGTAGGCAGCGGGGTTCCTGTTGCTCAAGCGCTTAAAGAGGTTGGTACCGTAGAGGGTTATTATGCATCTCTTATGGCCTATCAATTAGGACAAAAATATGGCGTAGAGTTGCCTATAATTAATTTCTGCTATAAAGTATTGTATGAAAACTATCGCGCTGATTTAGCAGTGAAGGAACTAATGACACGACCCAAAGGCAAAGAAAGATAAAATTTACAAAATTTGGTCTTGACTTTAGCGATTTGTTATAATATAATAATCAAGTCGCTAAAATACGCTGCTATGGCTCAGGTGGTAGAGCACGTCCTTGGTAAGGACGAGGTCACCAGTTCGAATCTGGTTAGCAGCTCCAGAAAAAACTCCTTGAGATTTCTCAAGGAGTTTTTTCAATGATGTTTG
>CAYOVQ010000089.1:0-4876 GCA_964407485.1 uncultured Ruminococcus sp. | reverse complement strand
GAACTTTACGCTTGTTCCCTATGCAAAGTCGCGCACTTTGGTTTGATATTGACCCCAAGGGTGAAATTACAGGCGAGCACATTTTAAAAATTAAATTATTACGTGTTGGTATTACAAGCAAAGGCTTAACGCCTACAGAAGAGGTAGTTGCTGAGCACGAGCTTAAGATTGATATAAAGGATGTAGAAATTCCCGAGCAAACACTTAAGTTTACACAGTGGTTTTATGCCGACTGTCTTGCAGACTACTATAACGTAGAGGTGTTTTCTGACCGTCATTTCGAGATTTGTGAAAACTTTGCACGTGTGGCAGTAGAAAACGGACGTAATATGCTTATGGTACCGCTACTTACTTACGCTCTTGACACTTATGGCGGCGGTGAGAGAACCACCACCCAGCTTATAGACGTTTATAAAGACGGCGACACTTACACCTTCGGCTATGATAATCTTGACCGTTGGCTTGATATGTATCAGCGCATTGGTGTGAAATATTATGAGATCACACCTGTATTTTCACAGTGGGGTGCCGATAACACACCAAAGGTAGTAGCAACCGTAAACGGCGAAAAGAAAACTATTTTCGGTTGGGGAACCGACCCATTATCTACCGAATATAACACGTTTGTACGCGCGTTTTTAAGTGGCTTTATTGCACATATGAAAGAGCGTGGTGAGGATAAAAAGTGTTGGTTCCATGTATCTGACGAGCCTATTGCCGAGCATTTTGAACAGTATAAAAAGGTTAGGGATTCAATATACGATTTAGTTGAGGACTATGAGAATCTTGACGCTATATCACATTATGAATTCTGCAAGCTGGGATTAAGTAAACATCCGGTACCAAAGACTATGGTTGTTCACGAATTTATTGAAAACGGTGTAGAGGATCTTTGGACATATTACTGCGGCGGTCAGTGTCAGGGAGTTAGCAACTGTCATTTTGCGATGGAGCTTGCTCGTGTGCGCTGCCTTGGTGCTCAGATGTTTAAATATGATATACAGGGCTTCTTGCATTGGGGTTATAACTTCTATAACAACCAGTGGTCTTATGATAAGCTTGACCCATTTGCAACCTCGGATGCCGAAAGCTTTGTTGCAAGTGGCGACGCTTATATGGTATATCCTGCTCCCGACGGTACAGCTTGGGAATCAACCCGACTTCGTGCGCTTTATGAAGGTATGGAGGATATGCGCGTAATGCAATTGGCAAGCGAGCTTTGCGGCAAAGAAGCGGTAGTTAAGGCTATTGAAGACATTGTTGGTGAAGTAAGATTTGATAAATGTATACTCGAAAGCGATACAATGCTTGCAGTACGCAGAGCTGTAAACCAGATGGTATTTGATAAAATGCACAATGCATAATTAACTGAAAATTAAAGCACCTACTTTTTAAGTAGGTGCTTAATTTTTGTATGAGATTTTTTGTGCATTAATCTTCGCTTCGTGCTTGCATCTCCATTAGTTGCTCTTTGGTTATAAGCACCTGACGGGGTTTTGAGCCTTCATAACCGCCTACGATGCCGCGTGCTTCCATCTCGTCGATTATACGCGCGGCGCGTGAGTAGCCAAGTTTAAGTTTTCTTTGCAACAGGGAAGTAGACGCTTGACCAAGTTCAACAACAACTTTTATTGCATCTTCAAGTACGGGGTCGTCTGCATTGGCGGCATCTTCGGGCACACCTGTTTTTTGTTGTTTTTCAATAGCAGCCTGACGTTCTATTTCGACCATAATATTGTCATCATAATTAGCCGCGCCGCCGTTTTTTACAAATTCAACAACGCGTTCAACCTCTTCGTCACTTACAAAACAGCCTTGTATACGGAAAGGCTTGTTAGCGCCCATAGGACTAAACAGCATATCACCGCGACCAAGCAATTTTTCAGCGCCTGCACAGTCAAGTATTGTAGCGCTGTCGATATGTGAAGATACTGCAAATGCAATTCGGGTGGGTATATTTGCCTTGATAACACCCGTTACAACGTTAACCGATGGACGCTGCGTTGCGATAAGTAGGTGAATACCCGCGGCGCGAGCCTTTGCGGCGATACGGTTGATAGAATCTTCAACCTCTTTTGGCGCCGTCATCATAAGGTCGGCAAGTTCATCAATAATTATTACGATTCGAGGCATTTTTTTAACTTCGGGCTCGTCTACCAATGTTTCAACTAATTTGTTGTATCCTTCTATGTTGCGGACATCGCGGTCGGCAAACATTTTATAACGCTGTTCCATTTCATTAACAGCCCAGCCAAGCGCGCCTGCCGCTTTTCTGGGATCGGTAACTACAGGTACCAATAGGTGAGGAATGCCGTTATATATGCCAAGTTCTACAACCTTGGGGTCTATCATAAGCAGTTTTACATCATCAGGTGACGATTTATAAAGCAGACTTATTATGAATGAGTTGATACAAACCGATTTACCCGAACCGGTAGCGCCTGCTATAAGTCCGTGCGGCATTTTTGCAATATCGGCAACAACTGTATTACCGCCTATATCTTTACCCATTGAAACGGTAAGTTTGCTTTTTGATGCTGAAAATGTGGTAGATTCAATAACTTCACGTATACCTACGGTAGCGCTTGCGCGGTTTGGCACCTCAATGCCTACGGCGGCTTTGTTGGGTATGGGCGCTTCAATGCGCACGCCCGCTGTGGCAAGATTAAGCGCGATATCATCGGCAAGACTTGTGATTTTGCTTATTTTCACGCCCGCTTTGGGTTGAAGTTCATATCTTGTAACTGTGGGTCCGCGGCTTACATCAACAACACGTGTTTCAACTCCAAAACTTTTAAGCGTTTCAACCAGTTTTTCGGCTGTGCTTTCAAGTTCTGCGGCGACAGTTTTGCTATCGGTGCTGTTAAGATTTGCAAGCAAATTAAGCGGAGGATATTTATATATGGGTATATTATCCAAATTTTCAGCAATTTCATCGGTAACGGCATCGGTTTCTTTTTCAAAATCAACGGTAATGCGTTCGGGTGTGTTTTTCTCGGACTCTTCACGTGCTGCGGCTATGGCTTCATCAACATCAACAGTGTCTTCAACGGGGGTATACTCATCCTCGTCTGTAGGTGATGGGATTTCCTCATCGTTATATGCCATTATAACCTTTTGTCCCATTTCCTCGATATCGGGTCGGCGTTTTTGGGGCTTTTCGGGTTCGTCTACAGGAATATCGACATCAAAGCCCTTAATAACCTTTAATTCTTTCTTTTTAGGCGCTTTTTCCTTTTCTTCCTCACGCAAAGCGCGTTCGGCAAATGCGGAACTTGCCTGTTCACTTACTACCTGCGCAGGTTTTGCAAGCGCTTTAAACAAGGCAATAAGATGTGTGCCTGTGATAATCATAACAAATACGAATATAAGCAGAATAAGCGTTATTATTGCGCCTGTTTTACCAAAGGCAAGACCTATCGGAAAGCCAATCAAGGCACCTAATAATCCGCCGCCGAATTTGTTGGGGATAAAATTCCAAGCATTAGTTAGATGCTCACCAAACGCTTCGCCTAAAAACAGGTCTTTTGGGGTAGAGCAAATGTCGATAAACGCACCGACAAGCACAACCAAAACAACCGATTCTATTATTTTTGCGTTAATGCTTGACGATAACTTGTCTGTAGCAAACATTATAGCAACAGCGCCCAATAAAAACGGATAAAAATATGCCGTAACACCAAAAAGTTGGAACATAAAATTATGTAGCACAGTCCAGAAATGCTCGCCTTTAATAAATACCACAAATACTAAAAAAATAGCCACTGCAAACCATATAACAGAATGTAGTTGTCGGGTCGCCTTGTTTGCGGCCTGAGTTTTCTTTTGTGATGGTCTGCCCCTCTTTTTTGTTGCCATTTATGTAACACCCCAAAATAAAAATTTATGTATCGTGTCGGAAAACCGACACTGTTAATTACTTTCAATCATTTTGTAAAGACATTCTAAAACCTCGTTTAAATTGCCAAGCGAGTCAATAAGTCCTTTGTCTACAGCTCTTTGACCCGAAAGCGTTGTACCCACATCGGTTACAAGCTCGCCCGTATTCATCATAAGACAGGTGAATTCGTCTGCCGAGATACGCGAGTTTTTGACCACAAAATCGGTAATTCGGTCTTGCATACGCGCAAAGTGGTTCATAGTCTGCGGCACGCCTATAACCAAACCGCTGGTCCTTACAGGATGAATAGTCATTGTGGCGCTTGGTGCTATAAACGAGCGTTTTGCCGCAACAGCCAGAGGCACACCGATTGAATGACCGCCACCCAATACAAAACTGACGGTTGGCTTTTTCATACCTGATATCAGTTCTGCCAAAGCAAGCCCTGCTTCAACATCGCCGCCCACGGTATTGAGAATAACAAGCATACCCTCTATATTATCATCTTGTTCAACAGCAACGAGCTGCGGAATAATATGCTCATATTTGGTGGTTTTGCTGTTTTCGGGCAAAACGTTATGCCCCTCAATTTCACCGATTATTGTAAGGCAAAATATTTTATGACGGCCGTCTACCGCTCCTATAGAGCCTAATTCCTTTATGGCGTCTAACTGCTCGTTATCCTGTGTTTTGTTTTTGTCGTTACTCATATAACTTCCCTCCAAATATATTATTTGAAAAGAAATTATAACAATACATATTAATTATATATCTTTTTGTATAATTTTGCAAGAAAAATACTTTATTTTTTATCTAATCAGTGATATAATTATATAGATAAAGTGAAGGGATGTCCCTTCATTGATTATATATAATCAATGAACCCTCACTATATTGTAATTTTTTAAAAGAAGATGACAAAAATGAAATTTGAAACAGCAGCGCAGGCGGCAGCCCGTTTGGGTGTTACCGTGCGCGCAGTTCAAAAATGGGCAA
>CAYOVQ010000088.1:0-4998 GCA_964407485.1 uncultured Ruminococcus sp. | reverse complement strand
TATACTCTAACACGGGCAACAGAACTCTTTCTTCTGCCGGTGCCGTAAAAATAAGGCTTTCCTTCAAACATATCTTCTGTCTCCCTTCTTAGAATTCATACTTTTCAGGCTTTTGAGCAACCTGAACATAGTTTTCGCCTGCATAAATATGAAGACGAGTAAGTGCCTTACGACCGATTGTAGTATCGGGAACCATACCCTTAACGGCAAGTTCCATAGCAAGTTCTGGGCGGGTATTCATAAGGGTTGAATACTTAACCTCTTTAAGACCGCCGATGTAACCTGTATGACGACGATAATATTTGTTTTCTAACTTCTTGCCTGTTAAAACTGCCTTGTCAGCATTGATAACGATAACGTGATCGCCACAGTCAACATGAGGAGTGAATGTGGGTTTTAATTTGCCGCGAAGCAAATCAGCAACACGCGCAGCGGTGCGACCGAGAGGACGGTTTGCTGCATCAACGATGTACCATTTGCGCTGAACTTCGGCAGGTTTTGCCATAAATGTTTTTGACATAACCAAAACCTCCAAATAAAATTTCAAATTTTTAGTGCCCGAATATAATACCACAGCAAAATTGCTTTGTCAACATTATTTTTTGAAAATTTTAATTTAAAAAACAAAATCTCTCGTTTGCTCGCTTTTTCTCTGTTTTTCTCACGAATACTCACTTGCGATTTTTAACAATTTTTGAATTTTTAAAAATAAATTGAACTGGAGCGCATAATATGTTACAATAAATAAAACAAGTAAAATGGGGTAAAAGGCGGTGGGCGAATGAAGGTTTTGACTGTGGGAGATGTTTGCGCTCCCGACGGTTGCGCTTATGCGCTTAATAATATACCGCGAATAAAACGCGAAGAAAACATCGATATGGTAATAATAAACGGTGAAAACTCTGCCGCGGGTAACGGTATTACACCCGAGAGCGCCGATATGCTTTTTGCCGCAGGAGCCGATGTTATTACAGGCGGCAATCACACACTGCGCCGAAAAGAAATTTATGATATGTTAGATAGCAATCCTTATGTTTTGCGTCCGCATAATTTAACAGATGAAACCGTAGGTAGCGGTTACTGCTTTTTAGATATGGGCAGATACTCTGCGGCGGTAATAAACCTTTCGGGACAGATATATCTTGAAAGGGCAAATGCCGACAACCCCTTTAAATGCATTGATGTGCTAATAGAAAAGGCGCAGGCAGACGGTGCAAAATATATTTTTGTCGATTTTCACGCCGAGGCTACAAGCGAAAAACGCGCGATGGGGTTTTATCTTGACGGGCGCGTTACGGCAATCTTTGGCACACACACCCACGTGCAAACAGCAGACGCGCAGGTTTTGCCGCGCGGCACGGGGTATATTACAGACCTTGGTATGACGGGTGTTATAAATTCGGTGCTTGGCGTAAAAAATGATATTATAATTAACCGTTTAAAAGATAAAGATATGTCGCGTTTTGAGCAGGCAAGCGGCGACTGTATGCTTAACGGTTGTATCTTTGATGTTGATGAAAAAACAGGTCTTACCAAATCGGTAAAACTAATATATAAATAACTTTTAATTTTCGATTTTACATTTTCAATTTGAACGGTGGTGACGGCAGTTTGAAAAAATTAATTTGTATTTTTATAATAATTTGTATGGTGACAGGCTTTACAGGTTGCAAAAATGCAACCGACACAACCAGCGGTTCGCAAGGTGTCGTCGTGTCGCCTTTGCAAGATACCGACGAAAAAACTTTAAGTCTGCTTTATTCGTACAGCGATACATTTAATCCATATACCGCTACCACATCTGCCAACCGTGAGATAGCAGGTCTTTTGTATGACAGTCTTGTAAAAACCGACAATAACTTTGAGCCGATATATGTTTTGGCGTCTTCTGCCGAAATGCAGGATAAAACCTGTACTGTAAAACTGCGAAATGCAACCTTTACCGACGGCAGTGCAGTTACGGCAGACGATGTTATTTATTCTTACAATCTTGCAAAAAACAGCGCCAGATACGCATATAATTTTTATGAGATTGTATCGGTATCGGCATCTGACTCAAAAACAATTGTTTTTAACCTTTCGCAGAATGATCCATACTTTATAAATTTGCTTGACTTTCCAATAGTCAAATCGGGCACGTCGGGTGTTTTTGATACCGACGGCAAAGAAATCGCGCCCATAGGTTGCGGCAGATACCGTATAGCAGAAGACGGTTTGAGTTTTGAACTTAACACCAACTACTACGGTAAAATCGGCAGTATTAAAACCGTAAAATTAATTAATTCACCCGACGCGGCTTCAACTTCACATTATGTAGAAGTGGGCGCAACAGGATTTTATTATACCGACAGCGGAGACATAGTGCGCATGAGCGGCAAAAAGACCGAAGTCAATTTAAACCGACTCGTATATATAGGTATAAACAGCAGTTACGGTTCTTTGCAGAGCAAAGAAATGCGTTACGCAATATCGTCTGCCCTTAACCGTGAAGAGATTTGCAAGACCGCGTATTACAACAATGCAGTGTCAGCAACCGGCTTTTTAAACCCGTCTTTTGAGGCGGTTCGCGCGCTTCAAACCATAGAAAGCAAACCCAATTTAAAAATAACGGTTGAAAATCTTGGTAAAATAGGGTATAATAATATGAATTCAGATGGCTTTTACGCAAACACTTCGGGTAACAACCCTGTGTTTACGCTATTGGTGAATTCAGAAAACAGTTCGCGTGTTGCGGCGGCAAACCTTATTGCAGCGCAGTGTAAAGCCGCGGGAATACAGATAAACGTTGTGCAGTGTACTTATGAGCAATACCTTGAGCGTTTATCGTCGGGTAATTTTCAACTTTATTTAGGTGAGATACAAGTTCTCGATAATATGGATTTTACTCAACTCGTTACCGAGGGCGGCAGCGCGGCATACGGCGTAAGTACTACGCTTAGTGCGGATGAAGACCAAGAACAGCCCGCCGAAGAACAACCGACGCAGGTATCTCCTTGCAAGTCAATTCTTGATAGTTATCACGCAGGGCAGTGCGGTATCGGTGATGTTGCGGGTACTCTGCTTACCGAAATGCCGCAAATACCCGTGTGTTATCTAAACGGCGTACTGTTTTATGATTCTGCTATTAAAGGCGGTGTCGTAGCATCTAGCAGTGATATTTATTTAAAGTTTGAACATTATGAATTTTAGGAGGATTTATTTATGATATCTTACGAAACCAGAACAGGCTCTATTTGCTTTACCGAAAACTTTTTAAGCAAACTTATCGGTCACGCAGTGACTTCCTGCTTTGGCGTGGTTGGAATGATGCCTTCATCAAACCGTCAGCGTTTGTTTGGTTTGGTGTCAAAAGAGCAGGCGCTTGATACGGGTATTAAGGTAACAGGCAACGCAAATGCTATTGATGTTGAAATTCATATAATGGTGACCTACGGTATGAACATTACCGCTATTGCGGCAAGCATTACCGAAAAGGTTAAATATGTAGTAGAAGATTCTACCGGTATTACCGTTAATAAGGTAAACGTAAAGGTAGACGGAATAAAAGAGTAATTCTTTCCGACTTTAAAAGGAGTGTTTATTTTTGTTTAACGGTAATATTTTACGAGACGCAATTATCTCTGCCGCTAATAATCTTGCAAACAATCGCAAGCCGGTAGATGACCTTAACGTATTCCCTGTACCCGACGGCGACACAGGTACAAATATGTCGATGACATTGGCAAACGCAGTAAGAGAACTTGAAAAAGTATCGGGCGAAACAGCAGGCAAGGTGGCTTCTATTAACGCATCTGCTCTGCTTCGCGGCGCGCGAGGAAACTCGGGCGTTATAACCTCGTTGCTTTTCCGCGGTTTTGCTAAAGGTATCGGCAATGACGAAGAGGTTACTGCCGCTAATTTGGCTGCCGCATTTAAGTTGGGTGTAGAGGCGGCTTACAAGGCTGTTATGAAGCCAACCGAGGGTACAATTCTTACGGTTGCGCGTGTTGCATCCGAAAAGGCAACCGCATCATATGAAGCAGGTAATGACGCATTGAGCGTTTTTGCTGATGCTATCGCAGGCGCAAAAGAGGCTCTTGCTGAAACTCCCGAACTTTTGCCCATGCTAAAAAAAGCAGGCGTTGTAGACGCGGGCGGTCAGGGCTTTGTAATTATTCTTGAGGGTATGATGTCGGTATTCCGCGACGGTGTTGTTATTGCATCCAATACACAGGGCGCAGTAGAAGACACAGAGGAAGAAACCGAAAGCCGCAACGCAGCGGGCGAGTTTGAAACCGAAATTACCTTTACCTACTGTACTGAATTTATTGTAAAGCGTGACCCCGAGTGCGAAAAAGAGCCAAGTGAACTCAGAGCATATCTCGAAACCATCGGTGACTGCGTTGTTGTTGTGGATGACGAGGAAATTATTAAGGTTCACGTTCATACCGACCATCCCGGTAACGCATTTGAAAACGGTCTTACCTTTGGTCAACTTACAAATATGAAGGTAGAAAATATGCGTGACCAGCACGAACGCGCAAAGCATGACGCTGCAAACGCTAAGAAGGCTCCCGCAAAGACTATTCAAAACGAAAAAATTGAGTCGGTAGAGATTACAAAACCTGTCGGATTTGTATCGGTTTGCGCAGGTGAAGGTATTGCCGCGCTGTTCCGTGATCTTGGTGTTGATACAATTGTTTCGGGCGGTCAAACAATGAACCCCAGCACCGACAATATTTTGCGCGCTATTGAAAGCACACCCGCTGAGACCGTTTACGTACTGCCTAACAATAAAAATATTATTATGGCGGCAGAACAGGCTATTCCGATAAGCACTCGTAAGGTAATAGTGCTTCATACAAGAACTATTCCGCAGGGTATTACTGCAATGCTTTCATTTGATGAGAGCGCCGATACAGAGGCAAACGCTATCGAGATGCAAAAGGCAGCCGAGCGAATTGCCACAGGTCAGGTAACCTTTGCGGCGCGCGACTCTGACTTTGACGGTCATAAGAT
>CAYOVQ010000087.1:0-5007 GCA_964407485.1 uncultured Ruminococcus sp. | reverse complement strand
ATCACCGCGACAACGACGACAGTGTAAAAATTATGAAACTGCCGTCAAAATATCCTCAGGGCGCTGAAAAGGTTATCATCTATTCTGCAACAGGCAGAAAATTGCCCATAGGCAAACTACCTAGTGATGTAGGCTGTATTGTAATGAATGTTACAAGCGTTGCCACGCTTTACCGATTTATCACAACCGGTATGCCGCTTGTTTCCAAACGCATAACGGTTGACGGCACTGCCGTGAGCGAGCCTAAAAACGTTATCGTTCCTATCGGTACACCTATAAAAGAAATACTTGATTTTGTGGGCGGTGTTGATGAAAATGCCGATCGCATACTTATGGGCGGACCAATGATGGGTAACCCCGTTGTAAGTGATGCTTCGGTGCTTGAAAAACGCAACAATGCAATTTTGGTTATGCGTGACCCGAAACCGCAACCGCAGACTGCTTGTATCCGTTGCGGTCGATGCGCCGACACCTGCCCAATGTCACTTTATCCCGCTATGGTAGAGACCGCGATAAGACTAAAACAAACCGAAAATCTTAACACACTTAATGTTAATTACTGTATGGAATGCGGATGCTGCTCTTATGTATGCCCCGCAAAGCGACCACTCACACAGGTGATGCGCACCGCTAAAGCAGAGATAAGGAGGCAAAGCAAATGAGTAAACTTTTAAAAGTTACCTCTTCACCGCACATCAGACACGAAGACTCTACACGCGGTATTATGTCTGATGTTATCATCGCCCTCTTACCCGCCGCAATTTACGGTTGTATACTTTTTGGTTGGCGCGCGTTAGCCGTGCTGGTTACAACAATAGCCACAGCCGTTGCCGCAGAGGCGCTCTGGAATCTTGCTTTACATAAAAAGCAGACTATCGGAGATTTTTCGGCAGTTCTTACGGGACTGCTTCTTGGTATGAACTTAAGTTCTGAAACTCCGCTTTGGATTGCCGCAATAGGCAGTGTGGTTGCCATAGTTGTTGTAAAGCAGATGTTTGGCGGTCTTGGTTTTAACTTTGCTAACCCTGCAATGACAGCGCGAATTGTACTGCTTGTATCTTTTGCGGGACAAATGTCTCAATATGTATCACCCATTGATGCTGTAAGTTCGGCTACCCCGCTTGCACGCGAAACAACATTCACCGCAAAGCAGTTGTTCTTTGGTATGCACGGCGGCGCTATTGGTGAGACCTCGTCATTCTTGCTTATAATCGGCGGTCTTTATCTTATGCTCCGCCGAGTAATAAAGCCAATTATCCCCGTAGCATTTATAGGTACAGTTGCAGTATGCAGTCTTATAGCAGGACAAAATTTAGCCCTTTCTATATTTGGCGGCGGTCTAATGCTTGGCGCTATATTTATGGCGACCGACTACGTAACCACCCCCACAACAAATTTAGGCAAACTGATATTTGGTATCGGTTGCGGTCTTATCACCTTTGTTATAAGACAGTTTGGTTCTTTGCCTGAAGGCGTTTCATATGCGATACTGCTTATGAATATTCTCACCCCGCACATTAACCGACTGACACTTTCTAAACCGTTTGGATCTGGGGAGGTGGCAAAGAATGAATAATATTTTAGAAAAAATCAAGGCATTCTTTAAAACAAACTCCGAAATTGTAACCCCCACCGCAGTTTTAGCGATTATTTGCGTGGTTGTAACACTGGCTTTAAGTTCAACAAACCTACTTACCGCAGATAAAATTGCGGCGCTTGCAGTCGAAACGCAGAACAAGGCTATGTCAAAACTAATTGAAGCCGATGAATACACCTTGCAAACGGCTGTTTTAGGTGATGAAGAAATTGAATACAATGCCGCTTTAAAAGATGGCGAAACAGTAGGTCTGATATTTGTAACCGAGGCAAACGGTTACGGTGGTGCGATTTCGGTTATGACAGCCGTTGATATGAACAATAACATAATCGCGGTAGAAATTCTTGCCGCCACTGACGAAACCCCAGGTCTTGGTCAAAACGTAACAAAAGAAAAATTTTATACACAGTATGCCAGTCTTAGAGACAGCATAACCGTTATCAAGGGCGGTTTGGCAAATGCCGAAAACAATGAAATAAATGCCGTAACAGGCGCAACCATTAGTTCAAAAGCCGTAACAAGCGCCGTAAACCAAGCGCTTTCATATGCTAAAGAAATTATAGTAGAGGGGGATATCGCAGTTGAGTACTAAATCAAAAAACCTTAAAATTTTAACAAACGGCATTATAAAAGAAAACCCAACTTTGCGATTGGTGCTTGGCACCTGCCCTACCCTCGCAGTTACTACCTCCGCTATAAACGGCATTGGTATGGGTGTTGCCGCTACAATAGTGCTTGTATGTTCTAACGCGGTTATATCTTTGCTTCGCAACTTTATTCCAGATAAAGTTCGCATACCTGCATTTATTACCGTAATCGCAGGCTTTGTAAGCGTGGTACAAATGCTTGTAAAGGCTTTTGCCCCCGCTATTGACGAATCACTTGGTATATTTTTACCGCTTATAGTTGTAAACTGCATCATTTTGGCGCGCGCCGAAATGTTTGCCTCTAAAAACCCTGTATTACCCAGCATTTTAGACGGATTGGGTATGGGTATTGGTTTTACCGCGACTCTTACACTTATGGGCGCTATACGCGAACTTTTAGGCGCGGGTACACTGTTTTCACTTCCTATTACATCAGAAGTTATCGACCCGATGATAATCTTCTTACTGCCACCGGGCGGCTTCTTTGTATTTGGTATTTTGGTAGCACTTTCAAACGCGCTTGCAAAACGTCAGGGCAAACCGATTGTAGAGCATTTAGGTTGCGCAAACTGCCCTTCACGCGCGGCTTGCCAAAACGCCGTGCTTGACGGTGAAGAAACCCCCGTAGAATGCGAGGCAAAGCAAGAAACAAAAGAAGAACCTAACAAACAAATCACGAAAGATATCAAAGAAGAAACCGAAGAAAAGGTAGGTGGCAATGATGAATAACACCACGTCTATCATATCGATTCTTCTTGCGGGTATTCTTACCAACAATATGGTACTGTCAAAGTTTTTGGGCATCTGCCCTTTCCTTGGCGTATCCAAAAAGGTAAACACCGCTTTTTCAATGAGTATTGCCGTAACTCTTGTTATGGTAATAGCCACTGCGGTTACATGGCCGATATATACATATCTGCTATACCCCAACTTTACCTATCTTGAAACGGTTGTATTTATACTTGTAATTGCCGCTATTGTTCAACTTATCGAGGTTTTCTTAAAGAAATTTATTAAACCTATTTATAATGCTTTGGGTATTTATCTGCCGCTTATTACCACCAACTGCGCAGTACTTGGCATTACAATGCTTAACATCACCGACGAACTCAACTTTGTTCAATCACTCTTTAACGCATTGGGTGCAGGTTTAGGTTTTATGCTTGCAATGATACTTTTTGCAGGTGTGCGTTCAAAACTTGACACAGCCGATATACCCGAATTTTTAAAGGGCTTACCCATTACGCTTATAGCCGCCGCTTTGGTTGCGCTATCATTTTTGGGTTTTGCCGGTATAGGAGGTTGATGTTATGACAGCAATACTTTTACCGGTAATTATTGTAACGGCAATCGGTCTTATCGCGGGTTTAGGTCTTGCGCTTGCCGCTAAATTTATGGCGGTGCCTACCGATGAACGCGAGGCTCAAATCCGTGAATGTCTGCCAGGCGCCAACTGCGGCGCGTGCGGATATTCGGGTTGTGACGGCTATGCCGCCGCTATCGCAAACGGCGAAGCAGAACCAGATAAATGCGCCCCCGGTGGCGAGGGCACCGCAAAGGCTTTAGGCAAAGTTTTGGGTATTGAAGTTTCCTCAACACCTAAGGTTGCGTTTATCGCTTGTCAAAAAAACTCAAAGGTAAAATACGAATATACAGGCAAACCCTCCTGCCTTTCGGCAAGCCTTGTTCATAGCGGACCGCTTGAGTGTCAGTTTGGTTGTATAGGCTTTGGCGACTGTGTAAACGCTTGTCCGTTTGGCGCAATGACTTTGCAAGACGGCAAGGTTGTCATTTGTGAGGATATATGCACAGGTTGCGGCGCTTGCGCGGCTGTCTGCCCTAAATCGCTGATTTCGGTTATTCCCAAATCAAGCAAAACCCGTGTGTTATGTTCTAACTGCCACAAAGGACCCAATGTGGTTAAGGTTTGTACCACCTCCTGCATCGCGTGTGGTATGTGTGTTAAGGCGTGTGAAAACGAAGCCATTACCGTTGACAACAATGTTGCGGTTATAAACCCCGACAAGTGTACAAACTGCGGCAAGTGTAAAGATGCTTGCAAACGCAAAGCAATAATTTAATAAAAGATTTTTAGGCGGTTTGACAAAAACCGCCTTTTAATTTTCTTGACAAATATTTTAAGTGTTATATAATTATATGTGGTAAATTATATTTAATTTTTGGGGGTGCCGAATATGGCAATACTACTTACAGGCGGCGCAGGTTACATAGGCAGTCATACCTGTGTTGAGATGTTAAATGCAGGTTATAATGTAATTGTTGTTGACAACCTTAACAACAGTAGCCGCGAATCGCTAAACCGCGTAGAAAAAATCACAGGAAAACAAGTAAAGTTTTACGAAAATGATGTGTGCGATTATGACGCATTACGTAAAATATTCAGCGAAAACAAAATTGACGCCGTTGTTCACTTCGCGGGTCACAAGGCGGTTGGCGAATCGGTTCAAAAGCCGATTATGTACTACAAAAATAACCTTGAAAGCACTATCGCTTTAATTGAGGTTATGACCGAATTTGATGTTAAAAAATTGGTTTTCTCGTCCTCGGCTACCGTTTACGGCGCATCTACCGAGGTACCTCTGGTTGAGGGTATGCCCACAGGCGCCACCAATCCCTATGGCAGAACAAAGTTGTTTATTGAGGAAATACTGCGCGACCTTTACGTGTCAGATAAGAGTTGGTGTATTGCGCTTCTTCGTTACTTTAACCCCATCGGTGCTCATAAGAGCGGCCTTATTGGTG
>CAYOVQ010000086.1:0-5029 GCA_964407485.1 uncultured Ruminococcus sp. | reverse complement strand
TCATCACTCCTATCGCTATTGAAGAAGGTCTCCGTTTCGCTATCCGTGAAGGCGGTCGTACCGTTGGTTCAGGCGTTGTTACAAAGATTAACGAATAATTAAATCTTTTGTTTCTGAATTTATTAAAGTCCAAGGTGTAAAAACCTTGGACTTTTTCTTTTTTTAATATTCAAAAAAGTTTTTTACATTTTATGTTAAAATTACACTTTTTTTAATTCTTAATTTTGACAAATAAATTAGTATTTTTATATTAAATATCACAAAAAACATAAAAAATATGTGCAAAATATATATATAATTTATTGACAAAATGTATAAATTACTGTATAATATAATCACATTTATATGCGAGGGTGGGTAATTTTGTCCTGTGCATAAAATGTTACTTAAAAATGTTTTAACTTTTTGCTTATTTGTTTTTAAAAAAGCAAGAATTTAAAGCGTTTTCAGCAATTATTAAAATATAAAACAGAAAGGATGAATGTTATGAGCAAGAAAATTGTAAGATACCTGTCAATATTACTGGCGGTATCTGTTTTATTTTCAGGAATTTCCTTGCAAATAACCACTGCTTATGCAGATGTGGCCGATGACGCTACTACTGCTACAGATGCTGAACCGATTGTAAGCGACGATTCGCAACTGCAGGATTATGTAGAGTATACAAACGGCCATGGCATTACAAACAAGGCTACCGCTGACGTACAGGTGCCTCTTACTGCATATGCGGCAGACGGTGCTGATGTTACCGCCACAGAAAACACACTAACTTGGAACGTCGGAGAGGGAAGTGTCACTTGGACTTTCGACGTACCCGAAACCGCACTTTATAATTTAGAGTTCGTTTGGGAACCTAAAGACAGCGGTGTCGATGTAATTATGGGTGTTATGATTGACGGAAAGTATCAGTTTGACGGTTCTGATGAAGTCGTCCTTTCACGTCTTTGGAAGAATGCTACTACTGAACCCCGTAAGGATGCACAGGGTAATGAATATGCTCAAGAGCAGTCCGAAATAGAGGGCGCTATTACAACAACAGTTCGTGATTATGAAACTGCTATAATTGATCCGTTTGAGTTTGCTCTTACAGCAGGTACTCACACAATTACAATAGTTAATCCCGAGCAGTCGATTGATATTCAAAAGATTACCTTTACAACTCCCGAAACGGTAGAGGACTATGAAAAACCCGCTGATCTTAAAGAACTTGATACCGATATAATCACAATTGAGGGTGAAAATGCTGATGTAAAAACATCAAACTCTATCATTCCTAAATCAAACAACAGTGATGCAGGTATGACCCCAAGCGATTCACACCTTACCAAGATAAACTATATCGGTGGCACATCTTGGCAGACTGCTGGTAGTAGCATTGCTTGGAATTTCAAGGTTGAAAAATCGGGTTATTACTACATAAATATGCGCTACAAGCAGAGTGAACTTGTAAACGGCGAAAGTTGGCGCTGGCTCAAGATTGACGGAGAGACTCCTTTTGCAGAGGCTAAAACAATGATATTCCCATACGGTACAAGTTGGGAGTATTACACCTTCTCTGATAAAGAAGAAACTCCTTACTACATCTATCTTGAAGAGGGCGAGCACACCATTTCAATGGAAGTAACCGTTGGTGGTCAGTCTGATTACTTCTATGAACTTTCTAAACTTGTTGATATTCTCGGCGACGAATATATCAAGATAGTTATGATTACCAGTGAATCACCCGACCTTAACCGCGACTATGATCTCGATAAGCAGATTCCGGGTTTCCTTGATACTCTTAAAGATATAAGTGAAAGACTTGGTAAACTTTCAGAGGATATGACAAACGGTACTGGTAAGGCTTCACAGGCTGTTGCTTCTATCGACAATATGAAACGTGTAGTTGACAATATGATACGTAGTCCGTTTATTGCTCAACAGTATGTATCTGAATATTACACCAACTATACCTCACTTAGTTCATGGCTTTATGATATGATCGAAATGCCTTTGTCTATCGACCAAATTCAGTTAGTGCCTTACGGTAAAGAGTATCAGGACAATGATGCAAATTTCTTTGAGCAGTTTGCTTATGATATGGTACGTCTTATTTCATCCTTTACAAGTGATTATTCGCTTACAAGCAATGAGGCTAAAGATGATGAAAACACAATTCGTCTTTGGGTAGGCTGGGGTCAAGATCAGGCTGCAGCGCTTAACTCGCTTATACAGGATTCATTTACACCTAATGAAGAATACTACTATAACGGCAAGCCGATTAATGTTCAGGTTGAAATTGTTAATGCTTCGCTTATAAATGGTATTCTTGCCGGTAACTATCCTGATATGTCGCTTCAGATGGCTCGTACCGAACCTGTAAACCTTGGTATTCGAGGCGCTCTTACCGACCTTTCTCAATTTGAAGATTTTGATGAGGTTATTACCCGTTTCCAAGACGGCTCTAATTTAGAGACAGGTGCGGTTGCTCCCTACACCTATGACGGTAAAACCTATGCGCTTCCCGATACACAGAACTTTATGCTTATGTTCTATCGTACCGATGTTTTACAAGAGTTAGGTCTTGAAGTTCCAAAAACATGGGATGAATTTATGTATTGCGCTACCATTATTCAGCGTAATAATATGAATGTTTATATTCCGTTTACACAGATTACAACATCTACAACAGTTAATGCAGGTATTGGTAACCTTCACCTTTACCCAACACTTATGTGGCAGAATGACCTTTCTATATACAATGAAGACGGAACCGCTACCGCAATTACCAATAAAAAAGCATTAGAGGTATTTGAGCAGTGGACCGATTTCTACCTTGAACGTGACGTTCTTAAAGAAGCAGACTTCTACAACCGTTTACGTGTTGGTGTAATGCCTTTGGGTATTGCTCCTTACAGCACGTATATGACACTTTATTCTACCGCGCCTGAAATTCGCGGCAGATGGGGTATCGCAATGGTTCCTGGTACCGAAAATGAAAACGGCGAAATCAACTATTCTGTTGCAGGTTCGGGTACAGGTTGCGCAATCATTAAGAAGTCAAGCAAGCAGGAACAGGCTTGGCAGTTCCTTAAGTGGTGGACTTCTGCCGAAACACAGACAAGATACAACAACAACCTGCAGTCAATCCTTGGTATGATTGGACGTAATGCCGTATCTAACGTAGAGGCATTTAACAATCTTGCTTGGGATAAGAATGACCTCGTTGTTCTTAATAACCAGTGGGCACAGATTAAAGAAGTTCAGGAAGTTCCGGGTTCTTATGACGTAACACGTTCTATAGATCAGGCGTTCTGGGCAGTTCTTGAAGATAATTCCAAGGTTAAAGATGCAGTTGTTAAGTGGTCAAAATCTGCAGATAAAGAAATTGACCGCAAGATTAAAGAGTATAGTTAAGGAGGGGAGATAAGCATATGCTAAAAAACAAAAACGGCGATGCGGCAGTTATGCCTGAGGCATCAAAAAAATTAAGAAACTTTTCACGTGACAAGTTGATTACAGAGCATATTCCTATGCTTATAATGCTTGCTCCTTTCTTAATTTTCTTCTTTATATTTACAATTTTACCTATTTTTTCATCTATTGCACTTAGTTTCACATCATATGATATGATATCTTCTCCAAAGTTTGTCTTTATTGATAACTATCGTCGTATGATTGTTGAAGACGTTACCTTTAGCACAACAGTAAGAAATACCCTTATCTTTGCAATTATCGCAGGTCCTTTGGGCTTCTTACTTTCATTCGTGCTTGCATGGTTTGTTAATGAATTTTCACCAAAAATTCGTGCAGTACTTTCATTTATGTTCTATGCGCCGTCTCTTGTTGGTAACGCATACTTCATTTGGAAAGTTGCATTCAGTGGTGATAGTTATGGTTATATTAACAGCGCTTTGCTTTCACTCGGTATCATTACCGAGCCTATAGTATGGCTTAAAACGGAAGCGTACCTGATGCCGATTGTTATTGTAGTACAGTTATGGCAGAGTATGGGTGTTTCGTTCCTTTCAAACATTTCAGGTTTGCAGAACGTAAGCCGTGATATGTATGAAGCGGGCGCTATTGACGGTATCAGAAACCGTTGGCAAGAACTTAGATACATAACGCTTCCTGCAATGCAACCGATGTTGCTTTTCAGCGCGGTTATGCAGATTCAAAGTTCATTTAGTGCAAGTACTATTATGATAGAACTTGCCGGTTACCCCAGTAAGGGTAATGCGGTAGATACCATCGTATCTCTGATGACAGATATGGCAACCGTACGTTATGAGTTGGGTTATGCCTGCGCAATGTCTGTTGTACTCTTTATTATGATGGTTGCTGCACGACTTATTGTTGGTAAAGTACTTAAGATGTTTGAAAAGTGAGGTGACTGTAGTGAGTATTAAACAATTTTTTGAAGATAGACGTGGTAAGAAATCTGCAGTCAAGCGCTACACTAGATCAACAGCAGGTAACATTACACTCGTTGTGTTCCTTGTAGCAGGCGGTCTTTTCTCAATGTTGCCCCTCATTTACTGCGTATCTACATCATTTAAGCCTCTTGATGAGTTGCTTATTTTTCCACCGCGATTTTTCGTTCACCGTCCCACGATAGGTAACTATACAATATTACCTGACCTTATGGCTTCGCTTAAAGTTCCGCTTTCAAGATATATTGTTAACAGTGTAGGTATAACATTCTTTACTACGTTTGTTTACATACTTGTGGCGCTTATGGCTGCCTATGCAATTTCTAAAGGTACCTTTAAAGGACGTAACGCTATATTCTGGACTGTTCAGTTTGCCCTTATGTTTAACGCGTATACACTGGCGGTTCCTCAGTATTTAATCTTCTCTAAACTCGGTCTTATCGATACCTATTGGATCTACATTCTGCCTCCGATGGCATCAACGATGGGTGTATTCCTTGGTAAACAGTATATTGAAGGTTATGTTCCTGATGCATTACTTGAAGCCGCAAAGATTGACGGCGCAAATCAGTTTAAGGTTTTCTGGTCTATAGTAATGCCTACAATCAAGCCTATCT
>CAYOVQ010000085.1:0-5105 GCA_964407485.1 uncultured Ruminococcus sp. | reverse complement strand
AATTGTGCATTATGCATTGTGAATTGTGAATTATTTTACTCCCAATACTTTCTATCTAAACTTCTGAATCGAAGCGCCGCACCAATATCTTCTTTTTGTATTTGCTCGTTACCTTTAAGGTCGGCTACGGTTCTTGCTACTTTAAGAATGCGGTCATATGCGCGGGCAGACAGCCCCATAGTGTCAAAACTGCGGTTGAGATAAGCGCTTGCCTCATCGGTCATAACGCAATGTTTGCGAAGCAGTGACGGGGTAAGTTGCGCGTTACAGGCGATTCCTGTGCCCTTATAGCGCTCTATCTGTATGGCTCGGGCGCGGTTTACTCGCTCGCGTATTACAGCAGAGGTTTCGCCCTGCGCCTTGTCGGACAGCGCTTTGTAGTCAACAGGCGGCACTTCAACGTGCAAATCAAGTCGATCAAGCAAAGGTCCCGAGATTTTGTTAAGATATTTATGCACCGCATTCTGCGAGCAGGTGCACGGCTTGCTTGGGTGACCGTAGTATCCGCACGGGCAGGGGTTCATTGCGGCAATAAGTATTATGTTGCTGGGGTATGTAACCGTACCTGACGCGCGTGTTACGGTAACAGTACCGTCTTCAAGCGGTTGGCGCAGTGCTTCCATAGCGTCGCGTTTAAATTCGGGCAGTTCATCTAAAAACAGCACGCCATTGTGCGCCATAGATATTTCGCCTGGTTTTGGCACCGTGCCGCCGCCCGAAAGACCTACCGAAGATACGGTATGATGCGGCGAACGGAAAGGACGGGTTGTAACAATAGGATTGTTTTTATCAAGCATACCTGCTACAGAGTGAATTTTTGTTGTCTCTATCGACTCGTCAAATGTCATAGGTGGCAGTATGGTCGGCATGCGTTTTGCAAGCATACTTTTACCCGAACCCGGCGGACCGATGAGCAATAGGTTATGACCGCCTGCGGCGGCTACTTCAAGCGCCTTTTTTGCCATAACTTGACCCTTTACTTCGCAAAAATCGAGCGTTGTCGAAAGCGAGTCTTCTTGCGGCGGTACAGGTTTTGCTGTTTCGAGCGTTGTAAAGCACGTAAGATGATCTATTAATTCTTTTACGTTTTTTATGCCGTAAACATTAATGCCATCTACGGCGGCGCCTTCAGCCGCGTTGTCATAAGGGATAAAAATATTACTGATTCCGTTTTGCTTTGCGGTTATAACCATAGCAAGTACGCCGTTTATACTGCGCACCTGACCGTCAAGTGATACCTCTCCCAAAAAAGCGCAGTTTTTGGTATTGCATTCAATTTGTTTAGAGGCTATAAGAATTGATACAAGTATCGGCAGGTCATAAACCGCGCCCTCTTTTTTCTTGTCGGCAGGAGCCAGATTTACCGTTATTCTGCCTGTGGGAAATTTGTATCCGCAATTCTTTATTGCCGCGCGTACACGGTCGCGAGACTCTTTTACGGCCGCATCGGGCAGACCTACCACGTCAAAGGCGGGCAAACCACCCGAAACGTCTGCCTCGATTTCGAGCATATAAGAATTAAGACCAAAGATGCCCACGCTTTTTACCATAGAAAACATATACACAAAACCTTTTTACATTATTTTAAATTTATTCTAACACATTTTACACTATAATGCAAAAACTTTAATTTTTTGGTAACAAATATTTCAGACGTTTGGTATACAATACAAATAAAAAAAGAGGTGCGTTTATGAATTTTAAATATAAATTAATGCAGTTTATGAGTGGCAGATACGGTATAGATAATCTTTTTTATATGCTCTTTGCCGTAGCGGTTTTGTTGCATATTGTAAATTGCTTCGTAAATTCAATAATATTACAAATTGTTATATGGGCGCTAATGGGTTATGCTTTTTTCAGAGCACTGTCGCGCAATATCGAAGCGCGCCGTCGCGAAAATCAGGCATTTAACCGCGTAGGTTTTAAAATTAAAGAAAAACAAAACATTCGCCGTCAGCGAAAGGCTGATTATACCCACGTCTACAAAAAATGTCCAAACTGTCACGCAGTGTTGCGGCTGCCCAGATGCAAAGGTAAGCATACCACCGTTTGCCCTAAATGCAGTAAAAGATTTAAGGTTCGCGTGTTTAAAGCGTGAAAGATTGTTATTGACTTTAAATTTACCTTATCTTATAATAATGATTGGTCAAATGCGTCAGCATTTAATCAATCATTTTTTTGTTTCAGGCGGTGAAATTATGCCTCTAATAAAGTTTACCAAAATGCACGGCATAGGCAATGACTACGTATATATAAACTGCTTTGAAGAGTCGGTTTCAAACCCCGAGCAGTTGGCAAAACTTATGTCTCCGCGCCGTTTTAGCGTGGGCGCTGACGGTGTGATACTTATCTGCCCGTCAGACGTAGCAGATGCTAAAATGCGTATGTTTAATCTTGACGGCAGTGAGGGTAAAATGTGCGGCAACGGTATTCGTTGTGTGGGTAAATATGTTTATGATAACGGCATCGCCCACAAAAATACTGTTACGGTTGAAACATTAAGCGGCATAAAAACACTTGAAATTACCGACAAAGATGGTCAAGCGGTATCGGTTACGGTAGATATGGGTAAAGCCGAATTTGCCCCCGCAAAAATACCTGCGGTGACAGAGATTGATAGAATTATTAATATGCCAATCTTTGTCGGCGATAAAGAGTATAATATCACGGCGCTTTCTATGGGCAACCCTCACGCAGTTACTTTTTGTGATGAGATAGACAGTTTAAATCTCGAAAAAATCGGCCCTTGCTTTGAACATCACGCTATGTTTTCCGAGCAGGTCAACACCGAGTTTATACGCGTGATTGATGAAAAAACGCTTCAGATGCGCGTTTGGGAGCGCGGTAGCGGCGAGACCTTTGCCTGTGGCACAGGCGCCTGCGCGGCAGCGGTAGCGGCGGTAGAAAACGGCTTTTGTAGGCGCGATACCGAAATTACGGTTCACCTTGTAGGCGGCGATTTGTTTATAACATACACAAGCAATGGCACGGTCTTTATGAGAGGAAGTGCCGAAAAAGTTTACGACGGCATATATGAGTATTAAGTGAAAGAGGATATAAAAATGGCAGAAAAAGATTTTTCTAAACTTCTTTACAGCGCGGTTATGACACTTGATTCTGAAGAAGAATGTCAGCATTTATTTGAAGATTTATGCACCCCAAAAGAGATTAAATCTATTGCACAGCGTTTTGCCGTTGCAAAAATGTTAAGCGAAGGCAAAATTTATAACGATATCGTTGAAGAAACGGGCGCTTCTACCGCCACTATCAGTCGCGTAAACCGCACTATGAGCAAGGGCAGTAAGACCGTTTTAGAGAGACTTAAAGATGTATAATGATTTTGCTTACAGTTATGACGCTTTAATGACCGATGTAGATTACAAAAAGAGAACAGATTATATCTGCTCTCTTTTTAAAGCGTTTGATCGTATGCCGACACTTATGTTGGATTTAGCCTGTGGCACAGGTGAGTTTGCAAACCTCTTTGCTCAAAAGGGTGTTTCGGTCATAGGTGTCGATGTGTCTTATGATATGTTGTCAGTAGCGCGTGAAAAATCAGCAGAGCAGGGCAATGATATACTGTATCTTTGTCAGGATGCCGTAGAACTTGATTTGTACGGCACGGTAGACGGTGCAATCTGTTGCCTTGACAGTCTTAACCATATAACCGACTATGACGGCTTTTGCAGGGCAATATCCCGTGTCTCACTGTTTCTCGAAAAGGACAGGCTTTTTATTTTTGACGTTAACACACCGTATAAGCATCGTGAAATATTGGGTAACAACACTTTTGTAATAGATACAGATGATGTTTACTGCGTGTGGCAGAACGAATATAATGACAACGATAATACAGTAGAGATAAATCTCGACTTTTTTACGCCTGACGGCGACGCGTATTATCGCAGCGGTGAAAATTTTTGTGAGCGTGCATACACCGCAGATGAGATAAATTCCGCTCTTAATAAAGCAGGGCTTAAAATTGAAGAGGTGTATGAAGAACTTACCGAAAATAAACCTAACGACACCACTCAAAGAATTGTATATGTAACACGAAAGGTATAAAACAATGGGAAAACTTATAAGATGTATAACCTCTGACGGTCTTGTTATGGCAACGGCGCTTGACAGTACTGATATCGTAGCCCAATCCGAGCAACTGCACAAAAGTTCTGCGGTAGTCACGGCCGCTTTGGGCAGACTGCTTACCGCAACATCTATGATGGGTAATGCCTTAAAGGGTAAAAACAATACAATTACCGTAAAGATCGACGGCAACGGGCCGTCGGGCGCGTTGATTGCGGTAGCCGACAGCAACGGCGATGTGCGCGGTTACGCCGTAAACCCTCTGGTAGAAATACCGCTTAAAGAAAACGGAAAACTTGATGTTAGCGGAGCGGTTGGCAATGACGGTACCTTATATGTAATAAAAGATTTAGGACTAAAAGAACCATACAATGGTTTTGTGCCGATATCTACAGGCGAGATTGCCGAGGATGTTGCGGCATACTATGCCATAAGTGAGCAGATACCCACCGTGTGCGCGCTGGGTGTGCTTGTAAATCCCGACCTTACCGTGCGTGTTGCAGGCGGATATATTATTCAACTTCTTCCCGCGGCTCACGGATATGAAGAGGTAATATCTAAACTTGAAAACAATATAAAGGTTATGAAACCCATTACCGTTTTGCTTGATGAGGGTAAAACTATTGAAGAAATCGTAAAAATTGCCCTTACGGGTTTTGAGGTAGAGGTTCTAGAAGAGCAAACTGCCGCATATAAATGTAATTGTTCGAGGGAAAGATTTGAGAAAGCGCTTAAAAGCCTTAATACCGATGAACTTGAGTCAATGGCACAAGAAATGGAAAAGGCAGAAACCGTTTGCCAGTTTTGCAACAGTGTTTACACATTTACAAGAGAAGAAATCAGGTCTTTTTTGAAAAAATAAAAAATTTAAAAATTTTTCAAAAAAATGCTTGACATTGCGAACTCGTTATGCTATTATAGTGTTCGTCGCCGGTGAGTTGCGATTAACAGAGCCAGCGTTTCGTGGGAGCATAGCTCAGCTGGGAGAGCATCTGCCTTACAAGCAGAGGGTCACA
>CAYOVQ010000084.1:0-5137 GCA_964407485.1 uncultured Ruminococcus sp. | reverse complement strand
GTTTGGCAATGTGTTTCACCTCCGAGTGAAAATAAAAAATGTCCACCCAAGGACACAAGGGCAGACATGAAGAATTTAAAATAAAATTATTCACGCTCACCTCGGTAGGCGTTAAACTTACGGCATATGCCACCTACTGTCTTTGGATTGCTCAAACATTATACATAATAGGATACGGTTTGTCAAGTAAAAAATTTAATTTTTTTGCAAAACTGCGCCATTATAATAGTGAAGCAGTATTTCTTCGTAAGAACTTCCCTGTTTTGCCATATAATCGGCGCCTGTCTGGCTCATACCTACGCCGTGACCGTAACCTTTTACCGCAAAAGTAAAACTTCCGTCAGCAAAACTTACCTCAAAATTACTCGAACGCAGTTCTAATGCTTCGCAAATTACAGCGCCGGTAGTCTGTTTGCCGCAATATGTAATTTGCAAAACATATCCGTTATCGGTGGTTTGTATTTGAGAAAAATAATCTTGCGGCTCTTCTGTGGCAGAGGCAATACCCTCTAATTTTTCGGCGATTTGCTCTGCTGTAAAAACCGCCTCGCTTAAATATCCGTTTGCAAGTTCGTCTGCTGCGCTGTCTACCGATTTAAGATAAGGCAAATCATTGCCCCACACATCGCGGCAAGCGTTGGTACTTCCTGCCGATATCGCGTGGTAGGCGGCAAAAATGGGTGCGCCGTCGTATGAGAGCCACTGCCCTGCAACCTCTGATATGCAGTTATCAATCTTTTTTTCGTATTCCTGTGCCTTTTCGCCCCAACGGGAGTATGCCTCTTCACGAGAAATATAGCACTGTGCGGTTTCGGGGTCGGCAGATATATCGTATTCGCCGTTTGCGTTGGTTGTTTTTTTATAGCAAGCAAAGGTGTAAGCCGCTACCGCCTGTGCCTTTAAGGCTTCTTCGTGATATAGCGCAGGCATTTCGGCGGCAACTACGCCAAAGATATAGTCTTTTGTTGAAACTTCGCTGACGATACCGTCTTTTAATACTTTGATTTTTTCAAATTCAATGTTTTTGGATGTTTTTTCGTAAACAACATCGCTTTGAGACTTTGCCGTTTTTATGGCAGCATTATCTGTGTCCGAAAAAGCCGACAGCGGTATTACCAACATAGAAAAAATTACAATAAGCGCTGCAACAAACGTACCTTTCATAAATACTCCTCTTTAAATTTATTGACTTTTTACACTTGTCTATATAAAATATATATGATACAAATTTCAAGTAAATTCTTTGAGGTGATTATATATGAAGTATCGCCATTCGATGTTATTGCTGGCGCTTTCTTTACCTATATGCGTAATAATTAGGACAATACAACTTATTTTCACAATAGATAGTGCTACAGGTTTTGTAAAACAGCAGTATTCAGAAATAAGTGTGCTGATAACATTTGTTGTTTGCGCGGCTGTGGCAGCGGTAAGTGTGCTTGCCGCCACAACCGATGAAATAAAGCATAACAAGGTTTCTTTGCGACCTGTGGCAGCGATTGCGTGCGCGCTTGTGGGCGGAATGTTTATATACGAAACGGTATCAAGCCTTGCTTCTTTGGGCACTGGTGAATGGCACGATATACTGCTTATACTTTTAAATCTTTTGTCGGCATTTACATTTATTGCATACGGATTAAGAAATGTTTATGAATACAAATTTCCGTCTGCAATGCTTATTGCGCCAGTAATTTATTATGTTGTAAAACTAATAAATTTATTTGTGAGCACGTCGGCTTTGGCGCTTGTTACAGAAAATATTTTTCTGCTCTTTACCAACAGCGCTTTACTGTGGTTTATGTTTGAGTTTGCAAGTTTTGAAAACGGCATCGGCGATATTGCAAAGAGACCAAAAAAACTTTTTGCTTGCGGTATTGCGGCAATTATGCTGTGCGCCGTTACTGCATTGCCCAAAATCGTTTTGGTTATATTCCAAAAGGTTGAGGTAACCCGCGGAGATATTTCATCAGCATTGCTTATGATTGCGATGGCTTTGTTTATACTTGTTTATGTAATATACAGTTTTGGTCAGGACAGCGATAAGGCGCAAAAACCTGCATCAAAACATTCGGCATAGTGTTTACAATTGACAAAATATGTTTTTGAGTATATAATTAGTATTAGTATCGTATTTGAATTTCTGGCTATACTTTAAAGAGAGTCAGATAGCAATATCTCTAATTTCAAAAGACGGGAGTGCCGTATTTGGAAAAATTTGTAATAAACGGGGGCAAGGCGCTTAAAGGTAGCGTACACATAAGCGGCGCAAAAAATGCCGCGGTTGCGATATTGCCTGCGGTTTTACTTGCCGATAGCCCTTGTATTATTGAAAATTTACCCGAAATCTCTGACGTGGCAACATTGCTTCGCGCAATTAAAGCCCTTGGCGCAGAGGTTCGTGCTATAAATAAATCGACGGTAGAGATTAATCCTGTGTCGGCAAATTCCTTTGTTATCGATAAAAAGATGGCAGATGGTATGCGTGCATCCAGTTATTTTTTGGGCGCGCTTTTGGGTCGTCATTGTCGCGCTCGCGTAGCGCCACCAGGCGGATGCGATTTTGGCGTAAGACCTATCGACCAGCACATAAAGGGCTTTGAGGCTTTGGGCGCAAAGGTTATAATTGAAAACGGTATGGTAGACGCGCGCGCTACAGCGCTTCGCGGATGCTCGGTATATTTAGACGTGGTGTCGGTTGGCGCTACAATAAATATTATGATTGCCGCCGTTAAGGCGAGAGGACTTACCGTTATTGAAAATGCCGCCCGTGAGCCGCATATAGTTGACCTTGCAAATTTCTTAAACTCTATGGGCGCTAACATAATGGGCGCAGGTACAAGTGTTATTAAAATTCGCGGTGTCGAAAGTCTTCACGGCACTACTTATAGCATTATACCCGACCAGATCGAAGCAGGCACCTATATGGTAGCGGCTGCCGCTACACAAGGCGACGTGCTTGTAGAAAACGTGATACCAAAGCACCTTGAATCAATTATTGCAAAACTTGTTGAGGCGGGTGCCGAGATTACCGAATATGACGAGGCTGTCCGTGTTAAAATGACAGGCAGACCTAAAAAGTGCAACGTAAAAACAATGCCGCATCCCGGCTTTCCAACCGATATGCAACCGCAGATAGCAACGCTTTTGGCGGTTGCCGAGGGGACAAGCATTGTAACCGAGGGCGTGTGGGACAACCGTTTCAGATATGTAGAGCAACTTATCGGTATGGGCGCCAATGTTCAGGTTGATGGTAAAACGGCTGTTATAACGGGTGTTGAAAAACTGACCCCTGCGCCCGTAAAAGCGGTGGATTTGCGTGCAGGCGCCGCAATGATTATTGCAGGTCTTATGGCAGAGGGTATTACCGAGGTTGAAAATATTATATATATAGACCGCGGTTATGAAAACGTAGCCGAAAAGTTTCAAAAACTTGGCGCAGACATTAAACGTGTACCCATTATAAATAAAGAAACAGTTATAAAAAACGCATAAACAACACGGCGGCTTGAATAAAAGCCGCCGTAATATATATTTAGGAAAGGGGATTATTATGGCAAGACTGTGTACGCTGGCAAGCGGATCTTCGGGAAACAGCACTTATATATCAACCAGCGACGGCGATGTACTTGTTGATGCAGGAATTTCTTGTAAAGCGCTTATGACCGCTATTGAACAGGCGGGCGGTGATATAGCAAAAATTCGCGCCGTTGCAGTAACGCATACTCATTCTGACCATACAAACGGGCTTAAAACATTTTTAAAGAAAACCAAAATTCCCCTTGTGGCTTCAAGCAAAACGCTAGAGGGTTTAAGTGAAACTGACTGCATACCCGAAGGCATAAAAACCATTGCCGCAGACGAGGGTATTGTAACTTTTGGCGATATTGCGGTTACATATTTTAAGACAAGTCACGACGCAGCGGGTAGCGGCGGTTACGTTATAACCCTGCCAGACGGCAGACGTACCGCCGTTTGCACCGATTTAGGTATTGTTACCGATGAGGTCAGAACTCATCTTTCAGGTTGTGAGACTGTGCTAATAGAATCCAACCACGATATAGATATGTTGCGCCGCGGCCCGTATCCTGCGCAACTTAAATTGCGCATATTGTCCGACAAAGGACATCTATCAAACAACGCCTGCGCGAAGGAGTTACCATCTTTGTTAAACAGCGGTGCGACACGAATAATACTTGGTCATTTAAGCCGTGAAAACAATATGCCTCTTTTGGCGCAATCAACGGCGCGTACAGCGCTTGCGAGCATAGGCGCAAAAGAGGATATAGATTATATATTGCAGGTAGCAAAGCCAAAAGTTGTGGAGGTAACGGTGTTTTGATAAAAATAACTCTTATAACCTTGGGTAAACTTAAAGAAAAATATCTTCGCGACGCGGTAGAAGAATATGTAAAGCGCCTGTCGCGTTATTGCAAACTCGAAATTGCAGAGATAAACCCCATCGCGCTACCCGAAAAACCGTCGCAGAGCGAGATTGATGCAGCGCTTACAAAAGAAGCCGAACTTATACAAAAACGCATACCCGACGGCAGTGTGATTGTAACACTTTGTGTAGAGGGAAAAGTTTTTTCGAGCGAAGACCTTGCCGACTTTGTAGAAACAAACACCAACAGTGGTAAAAATATGTGCTTTATAATAGGCAGTTCGTATGGAATGAGTGAAGCAGTAAAACAAAAAAGCGACCTTAAACTATCACTGTCAAAAATGACCTTTCCGCACCAACTGTTCAGAGTGATGTTGCTCGAACAAATATACCGAGCGTTTAAAATAGGCGAAGGCTCGACATATCACAAATAAAGCAAAAAGAACCAACCAAAACGGTTAGTTCTTTTTGTGATTTAAGGCTTTAGCCAGTTGAGGACGTGACGTCCGAAACAGACAACCACCCGCAATTGGACGGGTGGTTATGATTTATATTTGTATAAACGATATATTATTGCCTTGTTCGTATGCATAGTACTTAATTGTGAAATAAATTGGATTTTTATAAAAGTGATGCATTTTTTACTCCGCTTAAGTTTCGGTAAATATACTAGTGCAAGAAATCACAAGAAGGAGGTTTTGGTTTAGTGGCTTTTCAAACGGTATTTAAGCGTTATGAATTAAAATATATGCTTAC
>CAYOVQ010000083.1:0-5184 GCA_964407485.1 uncultured Ruminococcus sp. | reverse complement strand
TTTTTAAAAAAAGAGGAGATCTTGAAAATGAAAAAGATTATCGCACTTCTTTTGGCAGTAGCTATGCTTTTCTGTTTTGCAGGTTGCGGCACAAAAGACACAAACTCAGATGCAGGTGCTAAGTCTGACTTAAAGGTTGGCTTTATCTTCTTGCATGACGAACAGTCAACTTATGACAAAAACTTTATGGACGCTGCAAAGGCTGCATGCGAGGCAATGGGCGTAGAGTATGCTCAGAAGACCCAGATTCCCGAATCACAGAAATGCTATGACGCTGCTGTAGAACTTATCGAAACCGACGGTTGCGACATCATTTTCGCTGACTCTTTCGGTCACGAATCATTCCTTATTGACGCTGCTAAAAAGTATCCCGATGTAGAGTTCTGCCACGCAACAGGTACACAGGCTCATACAGCAGGTGTTGCTAACTTCCACAATGCATTCGCTTCTATCTATGAAGGTCGTTATCTTGCAGGTGTTGCTGCAGGTCTTAAGCTTAACGAGATGATAGATGCAGGTGACATCAAAGAGTCAGAAGCTAAGATGGGCTATGTTGGCGCATTTACATTTGCAGAAGTTATTTCAGGTTACACCTCTTTCTATTTAGGTGCAAAATCTGTTTGCCCCTCTGTAACAATGGATGTTAAGTTCACAGGTTCTTGGTATGATGAACAGAAAGAAAAAGAAGCTGCTCAGGCTCTTATCAACGGCGGTTGCGTTCTTATCAGCCAGCACGCTGACTCTATGGGTGCTCCTACAGCATGTGAGACAGCAGGCGTTCCTAACGTTTCTTACAACGGTTCAACAGCCGCTGCTTGCCCCAACACATTTATCGTATCTTCAAGAATTGACTGGACACCTTACTTCAAGTATATGATTGAACAGGTTCAAAATGGCGAGGCTATCGCTACTGACTGGACAGGTACAATCGAAACAGGTTCTGTTGTTCTTACCGACATCAATGAAACAGCAGCTGCAGAAGGCACCGCTGATAAACTTGCTGACGTTAAGGCTAAACTTCTTGACGGTTCAATCAATGTATTCGACACTGCTAACTGGACAGTAGGTGGCGAAACACTTACAAGTTATATGGCAGACGTTGATACAGACGCTGACTTTGAAAAGGACACCGAAGTTATCGAAAACGGTGTATTCTATGAATCAAAGTACCGTTCAGCTCCTTACTTTGATGCTATGATCGACGGTATCACACTTCTTGATACAAACTTTGGCTGATAAATAATTAGACTTTAAGTATGAGACGAGGGAATACCCTCGCCTCATACTAATTTTGAAGAAATTGCTATAAAGTTTTTATAACAATTTCTTGAGAATTAGTGCGTAGAGAGTCGAATACAATACGATTTCTCTCGACGCCTTTTACTGCCTTGCTTGCGCTTGTTTTTGTAAGGCTGGTGTATTACAAGTGATGAGGCAAGAAAAAACGAAAAATTTTATTTTGTCAGGCGTGTTGAATTCGACTCTTCACGCATTAACGAACGGAGGTTTAACGTGACTAAACAACCCGCTATTGAATTAAAAAATATAACCAAAAGATTTGGTAAAGTAGTCGCTAATAAAGATGTTAATCTTACTGCTTATCGCGGTGAGATTCTTTCCATTTTGGGTGAGAACGGAAGCGGCAAAACCACCCTAATGAATATGATTTCGGGTATTTATTTTCCTGACGAGGGTCAGATTTTTATTGATGAAAAAGAAGCCGTTATTACTTCGCCAAAAGATGCCTTTGCTTATAAAATAGGTATGATTCATCAGCACTTTAAATTAGTTGATGTTTTCAGTGCAGCCGAAAATATTGTTTTAGGTATCAAAGACGGAAAATACAATCTTAAAAATTCGACCGAAGAGATTAAGAAAATCAGTGAGCAGTACGGCTTTGACCTTGACGTTGACAAAAAGATTTATACAATGTCAGTTTCAGAAAAACAAACGGTTGAAATTATAAAGGTTCTATACCGCGGCGCAGATATTCTTATTCTGGACGAGCCTACAGCGGTTCTTACACCGCAAGAGACCGAAAAACTGTTTAATATCTTGCGCCGTATGCGTGATGACGGAAAATGTATCATTATCATTACTCATAAACTTCACGAGGTGTTATCGCTTTCGGACAGAGTTTCAGTTCTTCGTAAAGGCGAATATGTTGGCACTGTAAACACTGCCGAAACAAGCGAGTCAGAACTTACCGAAATGATGGTAGGCAAGAAAATTTCACTTAACATTCAAAGAGATGAGCCTCACGATACCGAAGATCGCCTTGTTGTAAACGGTTTAACCTGTGTTGACCGTGTTGGCGCTACCGTGCTTGACGATGTGTCTTTTACTGCAAAAAGCGGCGAAATCCTTGGTATTGCAGGCATTGCGGGTTCGGGTCAGCGTGAGTTGCTTGAGTCTATTGCAGGACTTCAGCATCTGTCATCGGGAGAGATTTTATATCTTAATCCCAAAACCAATAATATTGAAAATCTTCGCGATAAAACACCTATGCAGATTCGTAATATGGGTGTTCGTCTTTCGTTTGTTCCCGAAGACCGTTTAGGTATGGGTCTTGTAGGCAATATGGACATTGTTGACAATATGATGTTAAGAAGTTACTCAAAAGGTCATTCAATGTTCTTAAAACGCAAAAAACCAAAAGACCTCGCTATGAAGATTATTCACGACCTTGAGGTTGTAACGCCGTCTGCCTCTACACCTGTTAGACGTCTTTCGGGCGGTAATGTGCAAAAGGTGCTTGTAGGACGCGAAATTGCAGCATCTCCCACTGTGCTTATGGTGGCATACCCCGTGCGAGGACTTGATATTAACTCGTCATATATGATTTACAATCTTCTTAACGAACAAAAGGAAAAGGGCGTTGCGGTTATTTTTGTGGGTGAAGACCTTGACGTACTTATAGAACTTTGTGACAGAATAATGGTTATAGGCTCAGGACGTATAACAGGTATTGTTGACGGCAGAACCACAACAAAAGAAGAAATAGGTCTGCTTATGACCAAATCAAAGCAGGAAGGAGAGAATGCAAATGGCTGATAACACACAGATAAAAAAGCATCGCGAACCACTTTTTCACGTTGTTAAGCGCGATGATATGCCTTTGTGGAAAGCGTGGATTATACGCGCTGTAACCATAGTAATTGCATTTATTTTAGTAGGTTTTCTTGCTGCGTCGGTTACCGAAAAAAGTTTTGGCGAAACATATAGCGTAATGTTTTCAGGCGTATTTGGCAGACTTTTTGAAGGCAGAACCACAATGCTCTGGAAATATCTGCAAGAAATTGCAATTTTGCTTTGCCTTGCGCTTGCGCTTACGCCTGCTTTTAAAATGAAATTCTGGAACTGCGGCGCCGAGGGTCAGGCTCTTGTGGGCGGTCTTGCATCAATAATTTGTATGATAGAACTTGGACCCAAATTGCCATATCCTGTTCTTATTGCAGTTATTGCAGTTACAAGTATTCTCGCAGGTGCTATATGGGGTGTTATCCCTGCAATATTTAAGGCTTTGTTTAACACTAATGAAACTTTGTTTACCCTTATGATGAACTATATTGCAACCCAGATTATTGCGTATTATGTGTATCTTAAGGGTGGCGGTTCAAACGTTATTAACCCTGTAGAGTACGGTAATTTTCCAACTGTAGGCAATAACAACTATTTCATAAATATCGTAATTGTGGCTTTAATTACCGTTATTATGTACATTTATTTAAAGTACAGCAAACAGGGTTATGAAATTTCTGTTGTTGGCGAAAGCCAGAATACAGCAAGATACATAGGTATAAATGTAAAAAAAGTAATTATTCGCACAATGGTAATTTCGGGCGCTTTGTGTGGTGTTGCTGGTATGTTGCTTGTTGCAGGTACGGACCATAGTATCAATATTAACAGCGTAGGCGGACAGGGCTTTACAGCGATTTTGATGTCGTGGTTGGGTCAGTTTAATCCTTTTATAATGGTTATTATGACGGCGATTGTTGTATTTTTACGTATAGGTGTTGCAAAGGTTGCCGACACAGCGTTACTTAATTCATCATTTTCGGAAATTATGGTGGGTCTTGTTATTCTGCTGTTGGTTGGTTGCGAATTCTTTATTAATTATTCAATTAAATTCAAACACGCAAAAAAGGAGGGTAACGCATGATTATTCAGTTTATTTGTCGCGCAATTCTCCTTGGCGTTCCGCTTCTTTATGGCTCAACTGGTGAAATCGTAACCGAAAAATCAGGACATCTTAACCTTGGTATACCGGGCATTATGTACGTTGGCGCAATAAGCGGCGTTGTCGGTTCTTTTATGTATGAAAATTCGTGCGGTAACGATATTGCCAATATGAACCCATTCCTTGCGGTGCTAATACCGCTTTTGTGCGCTATTGCAGGCGCTACTCTTATGGGACTTATATACAGTTTTTTAACAGTTACACTACACGCAAATCAGAACGTAACAGGTCTTGCGCTTACTACATTGGGTATAGGACTTGGCAACTTCTTGGGTGCGTCGCTTATCAACATTACAAAAAGCGAATTGCCAAATATCGCGCTTACAAAGACAAGTTCATTCTTTGCGGTAAAACTTCCTTTTGCCGATGATTTAGGCTGGTTTGGCGAACTTTTCTTTTCGCACGATTTTCTTACCTATGTTGCAATAATAATTGCAATTGTGGTGTCGTTTGTTTTAAACCGCACACGCGTAGGTCTTAATCTTCGCGCGGTTGGTGAAAATCCTGCTACCGCCGATGCGGCAGGCATTAACGTTATAAAATACAGATATTTTGCTACTTGTATAGGCAGTGCAATAGCAGGTCTTGGCGGATTACAGTACGTTATGGCATATGCAAGCGGTGTTTGGTCAAACAACGCATTTGGTGACCGCGGATGGATGGCAATAGCCCTTGTTATTTTTGCCCTCTGGAAACCGTCGGTTGCAATTATGGGCTCATTCCTCTTTGGCGCGCTTTGTAATGCAAACAACTACATTCAGGGTCTTGGCACCGAGACACAGGAGTTGTTTAAGATGTTACCCTATGTTGTAACAATTATAGTCCTTATCATCACAAGTATGCGCAAAAAGAGAGAACACCAACCCCCTGCAAACCTTGGACTTAATTATTTCAGAGAAGAAAGATAATTTAAAAGCGACAGTTATCTGTCGCTTTTTCTGTCG